>DATKAS010000189.1:0-39013 GCA_035497855.1 Acidimicrobiales bacterium | reverse complement strand
TGCAGGCGACGCCGGCGCGCACCGCGAGCTCGGCGAGTGCGTCGTTGCGCACCGAGTCGAGCGGGTCACCGTGATCCCACAGCTCGACGGCGACGCGATCGCGCCCGAACGCATCGACGAGGCGCTGCAGCTCGCGTGCTGCCGCCGCGGGGCCGTGCTCGATGAGGGCAGAGCAGACCGCGCCCTTGCGGCAACCGGAGAGCACCCACCAGTCGCCTGCCTCGTCTGCGAGCGCGGCGAGCGAGGTGCGCGGTGCACCCTTCTCCCCTGCCATCTGCGCGTGGCTGATCGCACGACCGAGCCGCGCGTAGCCGTCGGGGCCGGAGGCGAGCACGATCAGATGCGTGCCTGCGGGATCGGCCACACCGTTCTGTGGTGTCGTCGCCCCGAGCGTGAGCTCGGCACCGAACACCGTGGGCAGGCCGACCTCGCGCGCCGCCTCCGCGAAGCGCACCACGCCGTAGAAGCCGTCATGGTCGGTGATGGCAAGGGCTTCGAGCCCGAGCCGCACGGCTTCTTCGACGAGCTCTTCCGGATGGCTCGCGCCGTCGAGGAAGCTGAAGTTCGAATGGCAGTGCAGCTCGGCGTACGGCACCGCGTCGGCGCGGCGCTCGAGGCTCTGGGGCGCCTTGTACGGCTGGCGCCGGCGTGACCACGCGGGGCTGTCGCCACCGGCGTTCGTCCACGGCGGCGAGCCGGGAGGACGGCCGTCGCGCCCACGATCGGAGAGCTGGTGCTCGAGCTCGATCCACGGCACCTGCGGATTGCCGAACCCCATGAGCCGAGGGTATCGAACACATGTTCGACCGTCCAGAGGCTGTAGCCAGGGCGCTCATCACCCGTCCGGCGCGAACATCGCGCGATGCGCATCGGCCTCGTGTCCGACACCCACGACAACCTCTGCGACTGGCCGGCAGTGTGCGCGAGGGTCAGCGCGGCGCTCGCCGGCGTCGACCTGGTCCTCCTCTGCGGGGACATCACGACGATGGCAGTGCTCGACGACCTCGAGCGCATCGCGCCGGTGCGCGCGACGCGGAACACCGACGATCCCGATCCGATCCCGGGTCGCCTCGACGACGGGCCGATCGTCATCGACGCGAACGGCGCTGCGATCGGGCTGACGTTCTCCGTGCCCGATCCGCGAGCGGGAACAGATTGGGCCGCGATGTTCGGTCGTTCGGTCGATGTCGTCGTGTTCGGCGGCACGCACGCGCCGGTGATCGAAGACGACAGTGGCGTGCTGCTCGTGAACCCCGGCAGCCCGTCGCTCGCGGCCGAGCTCACGGTCGGCGAGCTCGTCGTCGGCGACGGCGCTCCACGCGCGCGCATCATCGACGTTCCCGCTCCGTCGTAGCCATCAGTCATAGGTCGCTTCGATCCACCACCTCCGCTGCTCGAGCACGAGCAGGTGCGCGGTGCCGCTCGCGGTGACGATCTGCAGGCGCGCCTGACGGCGTCGCTCCTCGGCCGCCCACCACCGCTCGTCGAACACCCACGGCCCCGACCACGCGTCGATGTCCTCGGTGCGACCGTTGCTCTCGATCGTCGCCGGCGGGCAGCTGAGGAGGCCGCGCCCGCTCACGACGACCGGCTCGCCATGTCTGTCACGCACCTCGACCGAACGACGCACCTTGTGCACCGCGGCAGGCAACGGCGGCGGCACGCGACCCGGCCATGGCGCGTCGGGTGCGGGGGCCATCATCCGACCGGGCTCGGCGAGGCCGACGGGGACGAGCGCAACGTGCTCTCCCGGTGATCGCCCGCCGCGCGCCTCGGGCAATGACACCGCGTCGACGCCGAGCAGGCCTTGCACACGCGCGAGGGCGCGGGCGGCCCGGTCGTCGGCGAGCGTGCGGCCTCCCCAGAACCCCATCTGGTGACCGCGCGCCGCGCCGACCTCGTCGGGCACCAGCCGCAGCAACGTGATGCCGCTCGTCGGACGCTGCGTCGAGTGCAGCCAGCCGTCGAGCTGCCACCGCGCCCGCTCTGCGACCGCAGCGGGCGTGAGCCCACCTTCGTGGCGCCAGAGCCGCACGAGGTGCTCGCCGTGCTCGGTCTCGGCCTCGATGGCGATGCGTGTGCACGCCAGCCCACGCGCGTCGAGGCGATCTTGCAGCTCGTCGGCCAGCGCCTTCGCGACGAACGCAGCGTGGTCGACTCGCTCCGCTGGAGGGTCGAGCTCGGCGACGACCGCGAGCTCGGGTGGCACCGGACGCTCGTCGAGCAGCCGGCCGTCGCGCCCGTCTGCGAGCCGATGCGCGAGCGCGCCGAGAGGACCGAAGCGCGCCGCGACATCAGACCCCGGGAGCGCCGCGAGCTGTCCGAGCGTGCGGATGCCGAGCCGGGCGAGCAGGTCGACGAGGTCGTCGAAGCCGAGGTCGGGCTCGATCACAGGGAACGCGGTCGTGGGCAGTGGCGCAAGGAACACAGCGGATGCGCCATGCGGGATCACACGTGCCGCGGCACCGTCTGCGCATCGAGCGGCGAGCTGGGCAGCGAACGCGCTGTCCGCGATGCCGACGACTGGAGCTCCCGCGACCTCGACTCGGGCACCGAGCGCCTCGGCGGCGAGTGCGACGACCCGCTCGGTCAGCGCATCGTCTCCACCGAAGTAGCGAGAAGGCCCACGCGTCGCGAACGCGATCGTGCCGGGGCGAGTGATCTCGATGCAGGGGGTGAGTGCATCGAGCGCGACCGCGAGCGGCTCGAACGCTCTGGCGTCGCGCGCGGGATCGGCAGCGACCACCTCGAGGCTCGGGCATCGCCCTTGCGCTTCACGGCGGCGCAGCCCGGGCGTCACCCCTTCGAGCCGCGCGGCGGGCGACGACGCGACCACGCGGTTGGCGTGCACGACCGCGAGCGGCTGATCGGGCACCGCGCCTGCTGCGACGACCGACCACTCCGGGCAGCAGAGCACGAGCGTGCGCACCGCTCACCCCGCCTCCGCGCGCCGCAGTGGGGTCACTTCGGCAATGTCGTCACACGTCGCGATCACGCCGTCGCGCCCGGGCAGCCAGAGCGACGCCGTGCGAGGGCGCGCCGCGCTCCCCCGCCCTGCCGCCGTGACCGTGACGCGCCGCGACTGCAGATGACCGGCACCGTGCTCGACGCCCGACCATTGCGACTCGGTGATCGTGCAACGCACGTCGACCGTCAACGCGCTCGTCGCTCCCACTGCGAGCAGCACCGCACCGCGCTCTCGTGCGCGAGCGGCCAACCGGCGTGCGTCGCCCATCGCCACTCGTGGAGGTGGGTTCACGAGCACGATGTCGATCGCGTCGACGAGCGCGGCGACGACGGTCGCCCATTCGCTGCGCTCTGGCGCGGACACGACGGCGAAGCGCTCGAGCACGACGCCGCACTCAGCGGCTGCACCGAGGCCGAGCCACGGCACACCGACAGCCGCGACCCACGACCCTTCCTGCGACGCTTCGGCCGCGAGCGCCAACGCGAGCGACGTGACGCCACTCGTGCCCTCGACCGCGACCGTCGTGCCGCGCACGAGCCCCTGGGGGAGGAGCGTCGTGAGGGGCGCGATGACCGGCAGCACCTGCTCGCGGGCGAGCGTGACGGGCTTCGCCCGCCCCGTGATGTCGGCAGTCAGCGCGGTGGCTCCGCTCGCCATGAGCCGACTGTACCGAACGTGTGTTCGACTCGTCCAGGGCGCTGTCGGCGCAGGTCAGCCGCCTACGCTCCGCCGCGTGATCACGGCGTGGAAGAACGAGGGCGGGCGAGTCGACCTGATCCCGGATCCCAACGACATCGACACGGCGCTCGACGCAGGTTGCTTCGTGTGGGTCGACATCACCGACCTCGCGCCGGGAGAGGCCGACCGGCTCGTCGAGGAGTTCAAGATCGACGACCTCGCCGTCGACGACATCCGTGACGGCGGTCGGCGCGACGCGGGCGCCGCGCCGCGCACGAAGATCGAGATCTTCGAGCACCACGCGTTCATCGCGGCGTATTCCGGCGACCTCAGCCCCGTGAACCTGCTCATCGGCGACCGCTGGCTGTCCACCTTCCGCCAGCAGAACCAAGCAGGACGCACGTGGCCGGTGGATGCCCTCGTCGCACGCTTCGGGCAGGGCGACATCGGCTCGATCGGGATGCTCGCGTGGTGCGTGCTCGATGCCCTCGTCGACGACTGCATCGCGCGCGCTTCCGAGCTCGAGGAGCAGATCGAGCAGATCGAGCAGCAGATCTTCGCCGACCAGCCGATGAGGGGCTCGGAGACGAAGGAGATCCAGAAGCGGTTGTTCAAGATCCGCCGCGAGCTCGTCGCTCTCCAGCTCAAGGTGCAACCGCTCGAGGAGGTCGCCGCCAAGCTGAGCGAGGGCAACGTGAAGTGGGTCGGCGCCGAGAACAGGAAGGAGTTCGAGAACCTCCGCCACCACGTGCTGCGGGCCAACGAGCAGATCTCGGGCCACCGTGAGCTCGTGCAGAGCGAGATGGACGCGCTCCTCGCGCTCAGCGGCCAGCGCATGAACGAGGTCATGAAGACGATGACCGGGTGGGGATCGATCCTGCTCGGCGCGACGCTCATCGCCGGCATCTACGGCATGAACTTCACCCACATGCCCGAGCTGCGGTGGTACCTCGGCTACCCGAGCGCGATCGCGATGATGCTGATCCTGACGACGGTGCTGTTCGTCTTCCTGAAGAAGCGCGACTGGCTCTAGACGCTCGGCTCTCGCGTTCGCGCGCTCGCCCGCGGCATGGTGCCCCGATCGCGCGAACGGTCGGAGGAGGAGGAGGAGGAGGGCGCGGTGTCCGGCGTCAGGTCCGGCTGGACTCGGGCGCCAGGCCCGTGTCGGGCGCCGCCTCGCGGGCGAGCTGGCGGCGGCGGACCTGCGACACGACGATCCACGCGGCGATCGCGAAGCCGACCGAGATCACGCAGATGACGGTGTGGACGGCCTTGAACGCGCCGTCACGGGTGGCGTCGTTCCAGATGTTCCAGATTCGCGTGACCCAGACGTAGACGGTCCAGATCGAGAACGCCCTGATCACGTTGGCCTGCGCGCGGGTCATGCGGAAACGGTACGTTGACCCGCGGGTCAACATCCATCCAGCAGGGGGACGAACCGGATGCCCGACATCACGCTCGAGCAGTTCGAGGCCGAGGCCACGAAGTTCATGGACGCCAACGCGTCGCTCAAGGCCGAGGAGAAGAAGTTCGTCTGGGGCGAGGGCTCCGACAGGGTGACGCTCTTCGACGAAAAGACCCGCAAGAACGAGCTCGACGAGCTCGCCAAGGCCCGGGAGTGGCGGCAGAAGAAGTTCGATGCGGGGTTCGGCTGGATCACCGGCCCCTCGGCGTACGGAGGTCGCGAGCTGCCGCAGGCCTACGACCGCGCATGGTCCGCGATCGAGAACAAGTACGCGGTGCCGAACCAGGGCTTCTTCGGCATCGGCCTCGGGATGGTCGCGCCGACGATCCTCGCCCACGCGATCCCGGAGGTGCGCGAGCGCTACCTCCGTCCGCTCCACCGCGGCGAGATCGTCGGATGTCAGCTGTTCTCCGAGCCGATCGCGGGCTCCGACCTCGCCGGGATCCAGACCCGGGCCGAGCGCGACGGCGACGAGTGGCGGATCAACGGCCAGAAGGTGTGGACGTCCGGTGCGCACCGCAGCGACATCGGCGAGATCATCACGCGCAGCGATCCGGATCAGCCGAAGCACAAGGGCCTCACGGGCTTCATCGTCGACATGCACGCGCCGGGCGTGGAGGTGCGTCCCCTTCGCCAGATGACCGGCGGCGCGTCGTTCAACGAGGTCTTCTTCACGGACGTGCGCGTACGTGACGACCATCGCCTCGGCGACGTCAACCAAGGATGGACCGTCGCACTCACGACGCTGATGAACGAGCGAGCGTCGATCGGCGGCGGCGGCGCGGGCGGCGGGGGTATGGCCTCGATCACGCGTCTCATCGAGATGGTGCGCTACTACGGCCTCGACGAGGACCCGATCACACGTCAGCGCCTCGCCGACCTCATCATCCGCAACAAGGTGGCGAGCTACACGAACCAGCGCGCGATGGACAAGATCAAGATGGGCCAGCTGCCCGGACCCGAGATGTCGATCGCGAAGCTCGCGCTCACGCAGAACATGTTCCGCACCGGCGAGTTCGTCGGCGACGTGCTCGGCGCCAAGATGGTCGCCGACTCCGGCGAGTGGGGCACCTACGCGTGGTCGCAGTTCGTCATGGGCATCCCGGGCATGCGGATCGCGGGTGGCAGCGACGAGGTCATGCGCAACATCGTCGGCGAGCGCGTGCTCGGCCTCCCGAAGGATGCGGGCATCGACTCGACGACGCCGTTCCGCGAGCTGAAGGTCGGCACCCAGGTCCCGTCATGAAGGTTCAGGTCGACGACGTCAAGCTCTACTTCGACGTCATCGGAGCGAAGCGCGTCGCCGACGGTGCCACGATGGTCGAGCGGCCGACACTCGTGCTCCTCCACGGGGGTCCCGGGTTCGACCACACCATCTGGGCCGACACCGTCGGGCCGCTCAGCGACTGGGCGCAGGTCGTCGTCTACGACCACCGCGGCAACGGCCGCAGCGACCCGGGTCCCCACGAGAAGTGGACACTGGAGCAGTGGGGTGACGACGTCGCCGGGTTCTGCGACGCGCTCGACATCGTGAAGCCGGTCGTGATCGGCAGCTCGTTCGGCGGGTTCGTGGCCATCAGCTACGCGGGCCGCCATCCGGACCACCCGGGGAAGGTCGTGCTCGACTCGACATCGGCGCGGCTCGTCATCGAGCGCATGTTCCCGGTGTTCGAGCGCTTGGGGGGCCCGGCCGCGGCCGAGGTCGCGAGGCGGTTCTGGACCGATCCGTCCATGGAGAACCTTCTCGAGTACGGCCAGGTCTGCATGCCGCTCTACAGCCGCCGGGCCGATGCGATGGACAAGCAGGCAAAGCAGATCGGTCGCACGCTGATGAACGTCGACGTGTTGCAGCACTTCATCACCGAGGTGCAGCCGACGTACGACCAGACGGCGTTGCTGTCGAAGATCACGTGCCCGGCGCTTGTGCTGTCGGGCGACGACGATCCGGTGACCCCCACGGCGTGCGCAGAGGAGATCGTCACTGGGCTCGATCCGAGCCTCGTTCGCTACGAGCGCTATCCCGCCGGGCACGGGATGTTCGGTGAGCTGCCCGAGCAGGCAAACGCGCTACTGCGAGAGTTCGTCGAGTCCTGACGGCTCATTCGAGGCGCTGGTCTCGCCGAGCGCCTCGTGGATCTTGTCGAGCCAGTAAGGCTCGAGGTTCGCGTAGACGAGCTTTGCCGGGTTGAACCGCTCGAGCTCGGTCACGAGCGCATCGCGGTCGAGCTCGGTGACGAGCAGCACGAGCGTGGACGTGCCCGGCTGCACCTCTTCCCGGAACCACGAGACCCACTCATCCGGGACGCCGAGGTCGACGAGCTTGGCCGCCGCCGCGCCTCCGGCTGCACCGATCGCGCCACCGGCGAGCCATCCGACGGGGCCGCCGAGCAGGAGTCCGAGCAGGCTCGCCCACACTGCCGCCGACAGCGCCGAACGCCCGGGCTGCGGGTCGATCGTCTCGCGCACGACGGTCGTGCCGTCCTCGCGCTTGATCACGAACACCGCGTCCTTCAGGTGCATGTGCCGGTTCGCGGCGAGACGCTGCGCGGCGGTGAGGAATTCCTGCGCGCGGAATGTGTCGCCGAACGCGATGCCGACGAGCGTCTGGGGGGAGTCGTCAGCCACGGACCAATGGTAGGTTCACGCTTCGACATATCGCTCTCAGACGGGGGAAGCCGGTCGAAGTCCGGCACTGACCCGCAGCCGTAGCCCATGGCGAGCTCGCTCGCCTCGGGGAGTCGGAATGCCTGTCTGCGAGTGCATTGGCTCACACCACCGTCGTGGTCTGCGGAACGAGAGCCGGGGTCCGTGCTCGCAGGCGCGATGCACGCTTCGGTCGGGAATTGCGCAGGCGCAACCGAAAGCGAGCATCTCGATGAGATCACTGGCCCGCCGCCTCGCAGCTGCTGTCGCCGTCGTCTTCGCCTGTGTCGCGCTCGTCGCGCCGGTCGCCCCGGCGCATGCTGCGACCGACCCGACGGCGAGCGCGCTCGACTGGCTGTCGCACGAGCTCGCTGCGAACAACCACCAGCTCGGCTTCAAGGGAGCTCCGGGCTTCACGGACTGGGGCCTCACGATCGACTTCGTCCTCGCCCTCGCCGGTGGTGGACGCGCGAGCGCAGCCGACACGCAAGCGACGGTCAGCAATGTCACGGCAAACGCGACCAGCTACGTCACGGACGGCGCACCGGGCACCACGGAGCGGTACGCGGGACCGATGGGGAAGCTCCTGTACATGACGAAGGTGTTCGGCGTGGACTCGTCGAACCTCGGCGGCCTGAACATCGAGACCGAGCTACGGGCGCTGATGCGGACGAGCGGAGGCCAGACCGGTCGCTTCTCCGACGCCAGCGCGTTCGGCGACTTCAGCAACGGGTTCGGCCAGGCGTTCGACATCCTGGGCCTCGCGCGCACCAGCGGCGGCGTGCCTGCCGAAGCCATCACCTTCTTGCTCGCACAGCAGTGCCCGGCAGGCGGCTTCCGACTCTTCTACGACAGCGGCGACACATGCGCGAGCGATGCGGAGGCCGACCCCGACGCGACCGGGCTCGCCATCCAAGCGCTCGTCGGCCAGACCGCAGCATCGGGCGCCGTGAGCGAGGCGGTCACGTGGCTGCTCGGGCAGCAGGACGCGAGTGGCGCCTTCCGCGGCTCGGGACCGACGGCGAGCCTGAACGCGAACTCGACGGGCATCATCGCCCAAGCACTGCGGGCGGCTGGGCAGACCGCCGCGGCGAACAAGGCCGGTGTGTGGATCCAGTCGCTGCAGCTCACTGACACGAACGCGGGCGCGGCCAGCGCGGACATCGGTGTCATCGCGTACGACCCCGGCCAGCGTGATGACGCGATCGCACACGGGCTTCCCGCTGAACGCGATCCGTTCCGGCGGGCGACGTCACAGGGCGTGCTCGCCCTCCCGCAGGTCACGCTCCCCTCGGGCGGAGGCGGTGGCAGTGGCGGGGGCACCTCGTCGGGCGGCATCACCATCTCGACCGAGACCGCGAAGCCGGGAGACACGGTGGCAGTGGGCGGCAACGGCTTCAACCCGAACGAGCCTGTGCGCATCACGCTGTTCTCCGATCCGGTGATCCTCGGCACCGTCAACGCGGACGCGAACGGTCTCGCGTCGTTCACGTTCGTCGTCCCCGCGAACACTCCTGCGGGGGCCCACCAAGTCGAGATGGCGGGGCAGATCTCCAGCAAGAGCCTCTCGATCGCGCTGCAAGTCACGGGATCGACGACGACGACGACATCGACGACATCCACGACGGTCGCAGGGGCGACCACCACGGCACCGGGTGGCGGGTCCGCGACCACCGCGCCGACGACCGCCCCGTCCGGCTCGGGCGAGCTGCCCCGAACGGGCGACGACGCGACGCGCAGCCTTCCCATCGCGCTGCTGCTGATCGCGAGTGGTCTCGGGCTGGTCGCGGTCGCTTCGCGACGGTTCATGCACGACCTGTCGTGAGCACTGCGTCGTGATCGAACCACTCGCACTCGTCATGGCTGCGCTGTCGCTGTTGCCGATCGCATCGGCGACACCGCGCCAGCAGACCGGTGCGTGTGCCGGCGACAGCGGCGTCACCGTCGTCGTCGACTTCCAAGACCTCGGTGGTGGCATCCACGTCGTCTGCGCCGAAGGCCAGGTGTCATCCGGACTCGACGCGCTCACGCGCGCAGGGATCGGCTACCAGACCGCACAGCGGTTCCCAGGCTTCGTGTGCCGCATCGCGAACCAGCCGGCGAACGATCCGTGCGTGAACACGTCGCCGGCCTCGGGGTATTGGGGCTATTGGCTCGCTGCGCCCGGCGGGGCCTGGTGCTACAGCACGCTCGGCGCGGGGAGCCGGGTCCCGCCACCAGGGACATTCGAGGGCTGGTCGTTCTCGCTCGACAAGGTCGCGTCGGAGATCCCAGCGCCGCGCTTCGCTCCTCCGGCGTCGGCGACGTCGCCGCCGGCGACCCTGAACAGGAGCGATTGCGCGTCGACGCCGGCGGTGGTCACCACCACGACAGCGACGAGTGCGCCGATCACCGGCGCAACGACGACCGCGGCAACGACGACCGCGGCAACCACGACCGCGGCAACCACCACGGTCGTCACCACCGCCACGACCGCCGGCTCGACGACGACCGCGGCAACGACGACCGCGGCAACGACGACGATCGCAGTCGACCTGGGCGAGGATGGTGACGATGGAGGCAGCCCGCTCGGCTTCGTCATCTCGGCGGCGGTCGTGGTCGGCATCGGCACCGCCGGCGTGATGATCGTGCGGCGACGACGGCGGGCGCGCGCGTGAGCACGCGCCGCACGACGAGCCTCGAACGTCTGCCCCGTGAGCTGCATCCCGCCGCGTGGTGGATCTGGGCACTCGGCATGGCGACCGCGGCCACCCGCACGACGAACCCACTGCTGCTCGTGGCGATCATCGCCGTCGTTGCGTTCGTCGTGTCGGCCCGGCGTGGCGACGCTCCGTGGAGCTCTGGGTTCCATGGGTACGTGATCGCCGCGCTCGTCGTGATCGCGGTGCGCGTCGCGCTGCGCACCGTGCTTGACGGTCAGTACGGCGAGCATGTGCTGTTCCATCTGCCAGAGCTGCCGTTGCCATCCGCAGCGCAAGGCATCCGCGTCGGTGGTCCAGTGTCGCTCGAGGGGATGCTCGCCGCGTTCTACGACGGGCTCCGGCTCGCGACGCTGATCTTGTGCATCGGCGCCGCGAACGTGCTCGCCAACCCGAAGCGGTTGCTGAAGTCGGCGCCCAGCTCGTTGCACGAGATCGGTGTCGCGATCACGGTCGCGCTCACCGTCGCGCCGCAGCTCGTCGAGAGCGCTCGCCGCGTGCGACGCGCCCGCGCGCTCCGGGGCGGCACGCCATCTCGTCGCCACCTGCTCCGTCAGATCGTCGTGCCGGTCATGACGGACGCCCTCGATCGATCGATCCTCCTCGCGGCGTCGATGGACGCTCGCGGCCACGGGCGCACGACGGAGACGAGCTCGGCGCGACGCATCGGGAGCGGCGCACTCGTGCTCGCCGGCCTCTGCGGTGTGTGCGTGGGCGTGTACGGGTTGCTCGACGCGACGACACCCGCGGTGCTCGGGCTGCCCACACTCGTGCTCGGCGCGCTCGCCGCCGTGTGCGGCCTCGCGCTCGCCGGGCGAGGCGCCCACACGACCCGCTACCGCCCCGATCCGTGGCGGACCGCAGAGTGGCTCGTCGCGGCGTCCGGCCTGTTCGTCGCCACCGGCCTGTTCCTCGCCGGCCACGTGAACCCCGACAACCTGAACCCGTCCCTACAGCCGTTGGAGTGGCCCACCATCCAGCTCGTCCCTCTCCTCGCGATCCTCGCCGGCGCGTTGCCCGCCTGGATCGCGCCTCCCCCGCGGCTCGCCGCGCCGCACGATCCGGCGGGTGCGCGCGTCCCGACGATGGTGGGGATCTCGTGATCCGGCTCCAGATCGACTCGTTCACGCACGCCGGCAACGAGCGTCCCGTGCTGCGCGACATCGATCTCACCATCGACGAGGGCGAGCTGTGCCTCGTCATCGGTCCGACCGGCTCGGGCAAGTCGACCCTGCTCGGCACGATCAACGGGCTCGTGCCGCACTTCACCGGTGGGCACCTCACGGGCCGCGTCGTCGTCGACGGGCTCGACACGCGCCAGCACAAGCCCCGCGACATGGCCGAGACGGTCGGCTACGTCGGCCAGGACCCGCTCGCGGGGTTCGTGACCGACACGGTGGAGGAAGAGCTCGCGTACTCGATGGAGCAGCTCGGCATCGCATCTGGGGTGATGCGCAAGCGCGTCGAGGAGACGCTCGACCTCCTCGGCATCGCGGATCTCCGCTCTCGTCCACTCCGCGCCCTGTCGGGAGGCCAGCAGCAGCGAGTCGCGATCGGGTCGGTGCTCACCGCGCACCCTCGCGTGCTCGTGCTCGACGAGCCGACGTCGGCGCTCGATCCGACGGCCGCCGAGGACGTGCTCGCTGCGGTCACGCGACTCGTGCACGACCTCGGCGTCACCGTCGTCCTCGCCGAGCACCGGCTCGAGCGGGTGGTGCACCACTGCGATCGCGTGGTGCTCCTCTGCGACGGCACCGTCGTCGACGGCGATCCCCGCGAGGTCCTGCTGCACACGTCGCTCGCTCCGCCGGTCGTCCAGCTGGCCAAGTCGCAAGGATGGATGCCGCCTCCCCTCTCCGTGCGCGAGGCTCGTCGCCACGCGAGCGAGCTCCGAACCGCGCTCGCCGAACGGGCCGCGCCCTCGCGCGGACGTCAGCTCGCCTCGTCGGGCGGCGACATCGCGGTCGTCGCGCGGGGCATCACGGTCGTCTACGACACAACAGTCGCGGTGCGCGAGGTCGACCTCGACCTGCATCGTGGCGAGGTGGTTGCGTTGATGGGACGCAACGGCTCCGGCAAGTCGTCCCTGCTGTGGGCGATCCAAGGATCAGGGCCGCGGCTCATGGGAACCGTCGACGGGCCAGCTCGCATCGGCCTCGTGCCCCAGGCTCCGTCCGACCTCCTGTACCTCCCGACCGTCGCGGCGGAGTGCGAGCAGGCCGATGCCGACACCGGCACCGCACCGGGCACGTGCCGCGCGATCCTCGAGCGGTTCGCAGTCGACGTCGGGGTCGATGCCCATCCACGAGACCTGTCCGAAGGTCAACGGCTCGCGCTCGTCCTCGCCCTCCAGCTCACTGCAGCGCCCGTCGTGGTCCTGCTCGACGAACCGACCCGCGGCCTCGACCCCGGCGCGAAAGAGCGGTTCGCGGCGATCGTCGCCGAGCTGGCGCATGCCGGTCACGCGATCGTGATCGCAACCCACGATGTCGAGCTCGTCGCAGCGGTCGCCGACCGCGTGGTCGTGCTCGCCGAAGGCGAGGTGGTGGCCGACGGGCCGACAGCGGACGTCGTGTGCTCGTCGCCCGCGTTCGCACCGCAGATCGCGAAGATCCTCGCTCCGTCGCCGTGGCTCACGGTGCGCGAGGTCGAGCAGGCCCTGACATGACAGCGGCCCTCGCGTGAAGACACGACTCCTCGGCTTGAGCACGCGGTCCACCACCGCGCTCGTGCTCGTGTCCGCCGCGGGCTCGATGATGTTCCTCTGGCCGTTCCTCGTGACACCACCGAGCGGTCTCGCTCACGGACACGACGCGCCCTTCCTGTTCGCTGCGCTCCTCCCCTGCCTCATCGCCGTGCTGCTGTCGGAGATGACCGGAGGGCGCATGGACACGAAGGCGATCGCGATGCTCGGTGTCCTCTCTGCCATCGGCGCAGCGCTGCGGCCGATGGGCGCGGGCACCGCGGGACTCGAGACCGTGTTCTTCCTCCTCGTGCTCGGAGGACGCGTGTACGGGCCGGGGTTCGGCTTCGTGCTCGGCTCGACGACGCTGTTCGCCTCGGCCGTGATCACAGGCGGCATCGGCCCGTGGCTCCCGTTCCAGATGCTCGCCGCGTCGTGGGTCGGCATGGGGGCGGGATTGCTGCCGCCCGCGCGCGGCCGGCGCGAGATCGCGCTGCTCGCTGCCTACGGCGCCGCGTCCGCGTTCGCCTACGGGATGCTCCTCGACCTGTGGTTCTGGCCGTTCACCACCGGCACGGGCAGCCAGCTCTCCTACGTGGCCGGCGCGCCGATCACCGAGAACCTCCATCGCTTCCTGCTGTTCACGCTCGCGACGTCCACATGGGGATGGGACGTGGGCCGCGCGATCACGAACGCGATCGCGATCCTCGTGCTCGGGCCGGCCGTGCTTCTCACGCTGCGAAGGGCATCGCGCCGCGCCGCGTTCAGCGCGCCCGTTTCGTTCGCATAGCGGAGCCCGGTCCGGGGGAAATACATGCAACGGCGGGTGGGTTCGCTCGGAAGCACCTGTCTCGCGTCCTTGGGGAGGACTTCATGAGCGACGCAACGCGTGTCATCGGCATCCAAGCACCGAAGCCCGGGGTGTGGACGGTCGATCCCGCCCACACGTCTGTCGAGTTCATCGGCCGGCATCTCGTCTTCACGAAGGTCCGAGGTCGCTTCACGGGCATGTCGGGGACGGTCGTCGTCGCCGAGAACCCGAACGAGTCCACCGTCGAGGTGAGCCTGGAGACCGCGACCGTGAGCACCGGGATCGCAGACCGCGACGGCCACCTGAGGTCGGCCGACTTCTTCGACGTGGAGAAGTACCCCTCGATCACCTTCAAGAGCACGTCGATCGAGTGGAGCGGCGTGCGGGGACGGATGGTCGGCGACCTGACGGTGCGCGACGTGACCAAGCCGATCACGCTCGACCTGGCGTTCAACGGCATCGTGAGCGACCCGTGGGGCGGCGTCCGCGCGGCGTTCTCCGCGTCGGGTGATGTCGATCGCGAGGACTGGGGCCTGGTGTGGAACATGGCGCTCGAGGCGGGGGGCGTGCTCGTGTCGAAGAAGGTCGAGATCGAGATCGAGACCGAGCTCGTGCAGCAGTAGCTCAGACCCGCGAGCTGTTCACCGCCGTCACTCGCTCGAGCGCGCAGCGCATCGTCTCGAGCTCGTCACCGCTCAGCACTGACGCGAAGTGATCCTCGATGCCGCGCACGTTCACGGTGCGCGCCCTACGGAGCGCGCGCCGACCCTCGCGGGTGATCGACGCGTAGACGACTCGGCGGTCGGCGGCACAGGGTTCACGCGCGACGTACCCCACGCGCACGAGCTCGTCGACGATGCGGCTCACGCGGCTGCGCGAGAGCACGACGGCGTCTGACAGGTCCTGCATCCGCAAGCGGCGACCCTCGGCGCGGCTGAGTGTGAGCAGCACGTCGTACCACCCGAGCGACATCCCTCCCTCGGCGACGAGCTCGTCGTCCAAGCGACGGATGAGCGCGGCGTGGGCGCGCAGCAGCGCGGCGAATGCAGCGATGCCCGGACCCTCCTCCACGAGAGAAACCTACCGATCGATCCGGTGAGCCGGAATATATGTGCGTCCGCACGCATTATATGTGCGTCCGCACACATCTGAAGGAGTGTCATGAGCACTGCCACCCGCACCATCGACGGAACCGAGACGCCGGTCGCCGGCGTCTGGGCGATCGATCCCAGCCACACCACGGTCGAGTTCATCGGCCGGCACCTCGTCTTCACGAAGGTCCGCGGCCGGTTCACCGACGTGTCCGGCTCGGTCACGATCAGCGACGACCCCAACGCCTCGGCGGTCGAGGTCACCCTCGACGCGGGCTCGTTGACCACCGGGAACGCCGACCGGGACGGCCACCTGCGGTCGGCCGACTTCTTCGACGTCGAGAGCCACCCGCAGATCACGTTCAAGAGCACGAACGTCGCTTGGAAAGGCAGCGAGGGCTCGGTCACCGGCGACCTGACGGTCCGCGGCGTGACCAAGCCGATCACCCTCGACGTCGAGCTCGGCGGTGTCGTGACCGACCCGTGGGGCGGCAACCGCGCCGTGTTCTCCGCCCGCGGCGAGGTCAACCGCGAAGACTGGGGACTGACCTGGAACATGCCGCTCGAGAAGGGCGGCCTGCTCGTCTCGAAGAACATCCAGTTCGAGATCGAGACGGAGATCGTGCTGCAGAAGTAGCAGTCACGCCTCGAACAATTGTGCCTGCTCGGGCCGGAAGACCCGCATCCCCGGCCAGGGCAGGTGATCCATGAACACCCACGTGCGGCGATGGATCGACGTGGGGCCCCACGCGGCAAGGGCTGCCTTGTGCCTCGGGCACGGGTAGCCCTTGTTCGCGTCGAAGTCGTATCCCGGGAAGTGCTCCGACTCTGCACGCATGATGCGGTCGCGCGTGACCTTCGCGAGCACCGATGCGGCCGACACCGTCAAGCACTTCGCGTCCGCCTTCACGATGCGATGGATCTCGGCGTCGGGCGCGGCGCGCGAGACGAAGTCCCACTTGCCGTCGACGACGATCGCGTCGGGAACGACGCCGAGCTCCTCGATCGCGCGCTGCGCGGCAAGGCGCTGCGCGTCCGCCATCCCGATCTCGTCGCACTCGGCCTGCGACGCATGTCCGACTGCCCACGTGACACACCAGGCCGCGAGCCGCGCGAACAGCTTCTCCCGCTCGGCCTCGGTGAGCTGCTTCGAGTCACGCACCTTGTAGACGCGCCGATCGCGCGGGAGCACGGCTGCACCGACCGACAACGGCCCGGCCCACGCACCGCGACCCACCTCGTCCACGCCGACCACGACCTCGTGGCCGGCGTCCCAGAGCTCGCGCTCGACGCTGAGGGAGGGCGGGCGTGTGCGCATCAGGCGCGCAACGTGACTCCGGCGGGCCCCGCGACCACCTCGCCGACGATCGTGAACCCCACGGCCTCCGCCGCGTCGGACGCGGCCGGGGCGATCGACGCGAGGAGTCCTCCGGAAGTCTGCGGATCGAAGCACAGCGCCTCGACCTCGGGGGGCGCCGTCGAGTCGACTCGGTCGTGCAGATGCTCGCGATTGCGAGCGTCGCCGCCGGTGCGCGTGCCCGCCTTCGCCGCGGAGAGTGCGCCCTCGTAGAACGGAAGTCGAGCGACATCGAACACGAGCCGCGAGCCGGAGCGCTCCGCCATCTCCCAGCCGTGCCCGGCGAGGCCGAACCCCGTGACGTCGGTGACGGCATGGACGGCATCGCCCATCGCTGACAGCGCCTCGGACGCCGACCGGTTGAGCACCTTCATGCGCGCGATCGCACTGGCCTTCTCGTCCTCGGTGCCGCCCGCGAGCACGATGCCGGTGCCGAGAGGCTTCGACAGCACGAGCAGGTCGCCGGGCCGCGCGCCCGCCTTCGTGAAGATCCGGTCCGGGTGCACGAGACCCTGCACCGCGAGCCCGAAGATCGGCTCCTCGGAGCGGATCGTGTGCCCGCCGGCGACGACGCCGCCCGCCTCGCGCACGACCTCGGCCGCCGCGGAGAGGATCGCGCCGATGGCCTCGACCGGCATCCGCTCGGGGAAGGCGGAGATGTTCAGCGCCATCACGACCCGACCACCCATCGCGAACACGTCGCTGCAGGCGTTGGCCGCTGCGATCGCTCCGAAGTCGGCAGGATCGTCGACGAGCGGCGGGAAGAAGTCGGTCGTCGAGACGATCGCGAGGTCCTCGGTCACCTTGTAGACAGCCGCGTCGTCGAACGGCGCGAGGCCGACGAGCAGCTGGGCATCGGCTTCCGAGACGAGCTCTCGCACCAACGCAGACAGCGGTGCCGCTCCCCACTTGGCCGCGCAACCGCCGCACGTGGTCCACTCCGTGAGTCGCACGCGGGACTCGTCGAGATCGGTCATGGCACCCTCTCGATGTTCGCGAGCTCCGCTCGTTCGACGTCAGTCGTGAGAAAGGCGTCGACCATCTCGGCCGCGACGACCGATGACGTGAGCCGAAGGCCCATTGCGAGGACGTTCGCGTCGTTCCACCGCCGCGCGCCCTCCGCGGTCACGGCATCCGTGCAGAGCGCGGCCCGGATGCGGGGCACCTTGTTCGCGGCGATGCTCACCCCGGTGCCCGTCCAGCAGCACACGACGCCTCGATCGCAGCTGCCCGACGCCACGGCCTCCCCGACGAGCCGGCCCACGTCGGGCCACGGCTCGCCGAGCGCGACGACGTCGACATCGTGCCCACGGTCCGTGAGGAGCGCGACGATCGCGTCGGTCACCGCTGTTTGCTCGTCAGTGCCGAACGCGACGCGCACGACTGCAAACTAGGCGTCGCGCCGGCGTCGGGCGCGCTCCAACGGCGTTAACTTGGCGACATGGCGAGACGAGTGGCAGTTGTCCCGCACACCCACTGGGATCGCGAGTGGTACTCGCCCTTCCAGACCTTTCGCCTCCGCCTCGTCGATCTGCTCGACGACCTGCTTCCCCGACTCGAGGCCGACCCGGCGTACGCGCACTTCCTGCTCGACGGCCAGATGGCAGTCGTCGACGACTACCTCGCAGTCCGTCCGCAGGCCGAGGAGCCGCTGCGTCGCCTCGCCGCCACCGGCCGTCTCGCGATGGGCCCTTGGTACGTGCTCATGGACGAGTTCCTCGTGTCGGGCGAGACGATCATCCGCGACCTCCAGCTCGGCCTCGACCGCGCGGCCCGCTTCGGCGGAGCGATGCAGGTCGGCTACCTGCCCGACATGTTCGGGCACATCGCGCAGATGCCCCAGCTGCTGCGTCAGTTCGGGTTCGCGGACGCGGTCGTGTGGCGCGGCGTGCCGAGCGCCGTGCAGCGCACCGCGTTCTGGTGGTCGAGCCCCGACGGCAGCACGGTGCGCGCCGAGTACCTCCCGGCCGGCTACGGCAACGGGGCCACGCTCCCCGACGACGCGAAGTCGCTGCTCGAGCGGCTGAACGGATGGATCGAGTCGCAGCACGACCTCTTCGACGACGACGCGCCGATCTTGATCATGAACGGCTCCGATCACCTTGCGCCGCAGGCCTTCCTCGGCCAGGTGGTGTCGGAGGCGAACGCGCTGCAGGACGAGCTCGACATAGAGGTGACCTCGCTTCCCTCCTACCTCGCGGGCGCACCCACCGCCGGCCTGCCGACCTGGCAGGGCGAGCTCCGCTCCGGGTCGCGCGCCAACCTCCTGATGGGTGTCGCGTCGAACCGCGCCGACGTGCGACGGGCCGCGGCGATCACCGAGCGGGCCCTCGAACGCCTGGCGGAACCGTTGAGCGCGCTGCTGCTCCCCGCGGACCGCTGGCCTGCCGCGCTCTTGGACGAAGCGTGGCTCGAGGTGATCCGCAACGCGGCGCACGACTCGATCTGCGCGTGCTCGGTCGACGAGGTGTGCGACACCGTGCTGCACCGCTTCGCGCAGGCTCGCCAGATCGCGGACGGTCTCACCCATCGCGCGGTGCGCGCGCTCGGCGCGAACCTCGCGCATCAGGGTTCGGTGGCCGTCAACCCCACGCATCGTGCTCGCAGCGGCCTCGTCACCATCACGGTCGACGACGACGCTGTCAACGAGCACGGTCAAGTCGTCGGTCATCTGGGCGGTGCGCGGCTGATGTGGACGATGCCCGCCGCGAACGCGGCAGCGGTGCTCCGCGACGTGATCGAGTGGACCCACGGCCTGTACCACGTCGACGTCGAGCGCCACGACGACGGCTCGGTCGACGTCCGTTCGTACGCCGCGCCCGGCGCGCCGCGGCTCGTGACCCAACCCGTGAAGGCCCACATCGCCGAGCTCGCGGCAGCGGATCCCACTGCCACCTTCCGCTACCACCTGCACGAGCCCGCGCGCACGAGCCTGCTCGTGCGCGCCGTCGACGTGCCGGGGTTCGGGTGGCGTCCTGTGGAAGCCGCTCCTCTCGACGTGCCCGAGGTCGTCGCCGGTGATGCCGTGCTGGCCGCGCCGAGCCTGTCGAACGGGCTCGTCACCATCGAGGTCGACGCCACGTCGGCGACCTTCTCGTTGACGAACGCCGACGGCATGTCTGTCGCTGGGCTCGGCCGACTGGTCGACGACGGCGACGAGGGCGACACGTACAACTACTCGCCCCCACCGTTCGATTCGGTGGTCGACTGGCCCGACTCGTGCACGGTGCTGACCCTCGAGCACGGCCCGCTGCGCGGTGCGCTCCTCATGACCGCGCGATACCACTGGCCGGAGCGTGTCGAGGACGGCGAACGAACTCGAGGACGTGACATCACGGTGGAGACGCTGATCGAGCTGCGGGCGGGCGAGCGGTTCGCTCGGGTCACCGTCGAGCTCGACAACCAATGCCGTGACCATCGACTCCGGGCCTGGTTCCCGTTGCCCGTCCCTGCGATGAGCTCGAACGCCGAGTGCGCGTTCGCGGTCGTGGAGCGGGGGCTGACCGCAGAAGGGGGTCCGACCGAGGTCGGCCTCCCGACGTTCCCGTCCCGCCGCTTCGTGCAGGCCGGGTGCCTGACGGTCGCGCACGAAGGGATCACCGAATACGAGCTCGTCGACGTCCGCGAGGGTGGCGCACGCGCCCTCGCGCTGACGTTGCTTCGAGCGACCGGGTTTCTCTCTCGCGGCCCGATGGCGCTCCGCGCCCTTCCCGCCGGACCGATCGTCGAGTTGGAGGGATCGCAGGTGCTCGGCCGCCACTCGTGGCGGTACGTCGTCGCGCTCGGTGACGTGGACCCCTACGCGATGGCCGACGACGCGTTCGTCCCGTTGCAGGTCGCGGTGGGGCAAGGACAGGGGGATTGGTCCGACGTGGGTGACATGCTCCGCATCAGCGGCGCGGAGGTGTCGTCGGTGCGCCGGGTCGGCGGAGCACTCGAGGTGCGGGTGTTCAACCCCACGGCGAACGACGTCGAAGTCGACGTCGGCCACCACACCGGCTGGCTCGTCGACCTCCGCGGTCGCACGCTCGACTCCGTGGAGGGATCGTTCGCGCTCGGGCCGTGGCGCATCGCCACGCTCAGGTTGCGCTGACCCCTGCGAGCAGCGCCTCGCCGCTGCGCTCGTCACTTCGCCACGCTGGGTCGAGCGCCGAAGCGCGCACGGTCACCGGGCCGCGGCCATCCGGCTCGACCTCCCACAGCAACGCCGGCCGCATGCCGTGCCAACGCACCGCGAACGACACCTCACCCCACCGCGACGGGATGTGGTGCACTGCGAGGTCGGCGCCTTCCCACTCCGCTGCCGCAGGAAGCAGATCGACGACCCGACGGGGTTGATCGCCCACGACCATCGCCCGACCCTGCGCGACGACGCTCGCAGCGTCGGATGGCTCGTCCGGGACGAGCCCGCGGACGAGGTCGAGCACGCGACCGACGTCCGCAGCAGCACGCTCGTCGCGAAGCGCCGACAGGAGTGCTCGAGCCTCGACGAGCGCGGCTCGATCGCGCGCGGTCGGATCAGCTCGACAGTGGTCGGCGACACGCTGCGCGAGCACCGCGACCTCCGCATGCGAGGCTGCGCGCGAGTCGTGCGCGAGTCGCCATCGGGCGCCTTCTGCGAGGAGCCTGGCAGAGGGATCGCCGCGCCAGGTGAGCAGCAGCTGCGCGTGTGCGAGCGCGAACTGTCCCGCCCAAGGACCCGGCACATCGAGGCGCTCACCTCGCTCACGAACGGCTCGCCAGCCCGCGGACACCTGCGCGGCCGTCGGCATGCGCTCGGACCACGCGCCGCTCGGCGAGGAGAGCGGCAGAGCGACACGAAGCACAGCGCGGTGCGGAAGGGGGAAGACGTCGGGCTCGGCAGGAGGACGCCGAGCCGTCACCAACGGCGGCGAGCTGTCATCTCGCGAGAACGCGACCGCGATCGGGTGCGGGGAGTCGTTCTCGACTTCGACGGCGACGAAGACCTCGTCGCGGTCCACCGCGCCGAGCACCCGCTGGCGCACGTCACCACCGTTCACCCGCATCGCCGTCTCGAACACAGGGGTGTCGTCGATCGCGCGCCAACGCACAGACGCGTCGACCTCCGGATCGCGCCAGCGCCCCTCGACGTCGCCGACCGACCATCCGACGCGCCACGAGTCACCCACGCCGTGGATCGTGCCGTGCTCGTCGACCTCTGCTGTCTCCGCCCGTCCGAGCACGCCCACAGCTCTGCGGAGCGGCATCCGGCTGACCATAGACTCGCCGCGGTGCGCGCCGCGGTGCTCGTGCCCGTCAAGAGCTTTCGAGACGCGAAGCTGCGACTCGCTCCCGCTCTCGATGCCGACGCGCGCAGCGCGCTCGCGCGCCGCATGGCAGAGGCTGTCGTCGCCGCGGCCGGCCCACTGCCCGCCTTCGTCGTGTGTGATGACGACGAGGTCGCCCGCTGGGCACGCAACGCAGGTGCCGACGTGATCTGGCGACCGGGGCTCGGGCTCAACGGAGCGGTGGCGGACGGCGTCGCCGCGCTCCGCGACACCGGCATCGAGCGTGTCGTGGTCGCCCACGCCGACTTGCCGCTCGCCGTCGACCTCGCGTGGCCGGCGCAGCACGACGGCGTGACGATCGTGCCTGACCGGCGCGATGACGGCACCAACGTCGTCTGCGTCCCGAGCGCGTCGGGCTTCGAGTTCAGCTACGGACCTGGCTCGTTCCGACGTCACGCCGCGGAGGCTCGGCGGCTCGGCCTCGCGCTCCGGGTCGTGCGTGAGCCCGGTCTCGGCTGGGACGTCGACCTGCCCGCGGACCTCGATCACCCCGCCGTCGCCGCGCTCCGATGAGTCGAGCGCGATGAGCGACGAACCCGGACAGCCCGGCCGCCATGCTGCCCGCGGACGCGGCCTCGACCTCCCGACACCTGGCGTCGCGTTGGCGATCGGCGCGCACCCTGACGACATCGAGTTCGGCGCGGGCGGCACGTTCGCGAAGTGGGCCGCCGCGGGATGCGTGATCCATCACGTCGTCTGCACGGACGGATCGAAGGGCACATGGGACGTCACGGCCGACACGGCCGCGCTGGTCGCTCGCCGGCAGGACGAGCAGCGCGCTGCGGCGAAGGCCCTCGGCTCGACCGGCGAGGTCGTGTTCCTCGGGTGGCGCGACGGCGAGCTCGAGTCCGGTGTCGCCCAACGGTCGGAGGTCGCGCGCTGGATCCGGGCCTTGCGTCCCGATGTCGTCCTCGGCCACGACCCGTGGCGCCGGTACCGGCTCCATCCCGACCATCGGCACGCGGGGTTGCTCGCGTGCGAAGGCATCGTCGCGGCGCGCGATCCTCACTTCTTCCCCGAGCACCGTGTGGCCCATCACCGGCCTGCCGCGCTGCTCCTCTGGGAAGCCGACGAGCCCGACCATGCCGAGGACGTGTCGTCGTCGATCGACGCCAAGCTCGCGGCGCTCGAATGCCACGCCAGCCAGTTCGAGTCGACGATGCGCGCCAGCGGTGAGCACCTCGACGCCGAGCTCGACGCGTTCCGGTCTCGGGTCCGGGCTCGTCTCGCCGAGCACGGCCGGCGCGTCGGGGTCGCCTACGCCGAGGCGTTCAAGCTCATCGACTCGCTGTGAGCGCACGTCCCGGGCGGTGTACGCGCCATCGTCCGGGGAGGGCGGATCAAGCGAATTGACCGGGCTCGCGGCCCGAACCGGGCGGCCCGGCAAACGCCTGCGCGATCGCGATCCAGTCCGCCGCGAGCGGTCCCTCGACCTCGAGCGCCGTGTCGGCGACATGCCGCCGCTGCGTGACGACGAGGCAGAAGTCGAGCGCATCACCGCGTACGACGTCGGTGGACGACTCGTTCCACGTCCACGTGTCACCGCTCGGCCCGCGCAGCTCGACCCGCACCTCTCCCTCTGGCACCTCGCGGCCGTTCGTGACGTAGCTGAACGGTCGAGCGCGCACGCCGATGTGGGCGATGTGCCGCAATCGATCGGTCGGCTCCCGTTCCACCCCCAGCGCGTCGACGATGTCCTGGCCATGCGCCCACGTCTCCATGAGGCGGGCGGTCGCGAAGGAGCGCGCGCTCATCGGCGGCCCGTACCACGGGATGCGGGCCTTGGGATCGGTGCGGCGCAGCTCGGTGAGCAGCGCGGCACGACCGCTTCGCCAGCGCTCGAGCAGATCTGCGCCGCTCATCGCACGCGACTCGGCGAGCGTCGGGTCGTCGGTGCCGAGGCCGGAGAGCAACGATTCGACCGACGCGGTGAACGCGTCGGGATCGATCAACGCGAGCGTGGCGGTGCCGTCGAAGTACGTGAGATGACCGACCTCGTCTTGGATCGACCATCCGACCGCGGGCGTCGGTCGCTTCCATTCGCTCTCCGTGAGCGACGCGACGATCGCGTCGAGCGCGCCGTGCTCCGCGGTGAGGTCGTCGCAGATCGCGTCCACGCGCGAATGGTGGCACGGACTCGTGGCACGGACGCGCAACGGGGGACCCTCGCGGGCCCCCCGACTGCGATCGACCCGTTCTTGCTGGGTCCTACTTCTTGGCTGCGGCCTTCTTGGCCGGAGCCTTGCGCTTGGCGGGAGCCTTGCGCTTGGCGGGAGCCTTGCGCTTGGCCGGAGCCTTCTTGGCCGCCGCCTTGCGCTTGGCAGGAGCCTTGCGCTTGGCCGGAGCCTTCTTCTTGGCCGGCGCCTTCTTGGCCGCCGCCTTGCGCTTGGCCGGAGCCTTCTTCTTGGCCGGGGCCTTCTTGGCCGGGGCCTTCTTCTTGGCAGCCTTCTTGGCCGGGGCCTTCTTGGCTGCCTTCTTGGCAGGGCTCACGGGTCTCCTCTCTTAGCTAACCGTTGAGCTTCTCTTTGAGTGCCTTACTCGCCGAGAACTTCATCGCCGTCGATGCGGCGATCTGGACCGGTTCTCCGGTCTGAGGGTTGCGACCAGTGCGAGCCGCACGTTGGCTTGCACTGAAGTTTCCGAAGCTCGGCCACCCCACCTTGTCGCCGCGCTTTGCTGCATCGCCGACATAGTCGAAGAACGCGTCGAGAACAGTCTCGACGTCGACCTTTCGCATGTCAGTCGCCTTCGCAATGGCGTCGACGGTGTCGGCCTTGCTGACTGAAGCCACCGCTACCTCCTGGTCACAGCGCGTAGCGCCAGGGCAAATCAGAACCGAACTGAGCGCGAAGGTCAAGCATTTCCGCACATCACCGATCTCGACGCATCATCTCGATGCACTCGGATGCTCCGCAAACGGCCTGCGATCACGTTGCAGATGCAACTACCTCGAGTGATCGTCCCCGGTGATCCGACGCGCTGCGATGAACGTGAGCACGCGCTCGCCGACTCGGATCTGTGACTCCGCGACGATCATCTCGGGGCGCGATGGAGCCAGACGCGACCACTCGCGATCGCCCGGACGTCGCACCCATGTGCCTGCATCGGGTGCGCGATCGGCCACGGTCACGGCCCAGCCGTCCAACGCGATCTCCGCATGCGTCGGCACCACACCGTCGCGCTGTGGCAGCACGAGCGGGCGCACATCACCGCGCGAAAGCGCGTTCGCGAGGTCGGGCATCGATCCGATGAGGTAGCCCGCGTCGAGCGTGTACGAGGAGCCGTCGTCGAGCAGAAGGATGCCGAGGGTGGGCTGGGGGCGATCGATCAGACGAGCGGTCCCGTCGACGAGCGAACGACCACACCAGCCGCAGTGGGTGGCCGCGGGGTTGTTCGGGTGACCCGCCGAGCAGCGGAGCGTCGGCACGAGCACCTCACCCGGCTCGGGCACCGGCTCGTCGAGGGACGTCGTCGCGACGGCGAGCGGCGCGCGCGTGCCCGGCGCCGGGGCACGCCACAACGGCACCGAGACGAATCCGCCGGGCGCCTCCACCTGCGGCGGGCTCACCTCCGCAGCCGCGGGCGCGGGCGCCGACTCCGAGGGGGCCGGCTCGCTCTGCTCGGGTTCGGGTCGAGGGAGCACCTCGCCCGGCAAACGGTCGCGCTGGGTGAGCCGAAGCCCGCCCCCCGGAACGACACCGTCGTGGAGGTCGAGGCGCACGTCGCTCGGTGGCTCGGCCGAGCCGAGGGGGACTGCAACCAACCAGTCGAACCCTTGGTCGACCAGCAGGTCGACCCACGTGTCGGGATCGGGCCCGGCATGCCGGCTCACCTGTCCTCCGCGCGCCACGGTGACCTCGACCTCGCCGCAGAGCACGACCTCCACGCCCTCGGCGGACGTCGCGAGCACACAGAAGGACGGGCTCGCCGGCATGCGCTCGCCGAGCAGCGCGTCGAGCTGGTCGACGAGGATCGCGCCGGGTTCGTCGATGCGCGCGGTGCCGAGCGCGCGACATGTCGCGAGGAGCTGGTCGATCGCCGCGCCACTCCCACCAGACAGCGCGAGGAGCGCGACCTCGCCGAATCGCGCGACGAGGCCCTCCCCGGGCACGACCGTCAGCTGGAGGTCGTCGAGTCGAACCGCGGGCGCCGCCATCAGGCCGCCAAGAGCAGCGAGCGAAGTCGAGTGGCGAGCGCCTCGGCCGTGAGCGGTCGCTCGACGGGGTCGTCGGACACGCAGTCCGCGATGATGCGCGCCTCCGCCGGCGACAGTGACGCTCCGAGCCGCGCCGGAGCGACGATGACGTGGCGAAGCGCCTCGGTCTCGCCGACGTCGGGGACGACGCCGAACAACGACTGACCGGTGAGCATGCGGTGCAAGGTCGCACCGAGCGACCACACGTCTGACGCGCGAGAAGGCTCAGCACCGAGCAGCAGCGCGGGATCAGTGAGATCGACGGAGTCGCCCGCCCTCGTGCCCGCTGTCGTGCGACCGGGGTCGAGCACCGCGAGCAGCGACGCATCGGCGAGCTTTGCGCACCGCGTGCCGAGGAGGATGTTCGACGGCGTGATGTTCGCGTGCGCGATGCCGGCCTCGTGGAGAGCGTGCGCTCCGAGGGCCGCATCGGCGACGGCCTGCATCACGTCGCGACGCCCGATCGGGCGGGAAGGAGCGTCGAGCGATCCCCCGGCCACGTGCTCGGTGACGACCCCCATGGACCGATCGACGCGAAGCACGTCGAGCGGTCGGGCGAGGTAGGGCGACAGCACGGACGCGATCGACGAGAGATGTGCGGCAGCGCGCGAGAACTCGTCCTCCGTCACCTCACGGTGGAGGACCTTGAGCACGACGTACTCGTCGCTGACGCCGAGCCGCAGCGGGGGTTCGGCCAGGTACGACCGGCCGTGCGCACCCTCACCCAGCCGCCGCACCAGGAGGTAGTCGCCGAACCGCGCCATGTGAGCTCGCCTCGCCCGCCGGCCGAGTGATGAGGATGGGATGTGTGCCCGCCGGGTCTTCGGCGAGGATACCGGTCCTCGATTCGCGCGGCGGGCCGTCCCGCGTGCGTCAGTGCAGCTGCGCGTCGAGCACGACCGCGTCGCTGCGGTCGGTCACCCACACCCGCGCGGCTTGGTCGAGCGGGAGCGCGGCAGTCATGTGCATCGTGCCGTCACCGCTGAACGTGCCCGCGGCGACCCGCTTCCCGTCGCTCGTGCTCAGCCAGAGCCAGTACACGTCGCCGTCGTGGTCGAGCCCGTCGACCGACAGCTGGATCTGCGTGCCCCACTTCGCCGCCGTGAGGTCAGCGGACGCCTCGACGCCCGGCGGCGCGGTGGCGAATGCGACGTGCTGCCCGACCGAGCCGGTGCCGTGCCCCGCGACCGAGACGATGCCGAGCATCAGAGCGAAAGCCGCTGCGGCGGCGAGAGCTCCGACGAGCACGTTGCGCCAACGCGCCGCGCGCGCCCGGTGGCGGCGCTCGATCGCAACCGCAGTCGCGACGTCACCCGCGAGGGAGGCGGGAGGATGGGGCGGGTCGGACAGCCGATCGGCGTCTACGATGGCGAGCGTCGTCGCGACTCGGCGCAGCTCGGTCAGCTCCTCGCGGCAGTGTGGGCACCCATCCAAGTGCGCGAGGAGACCAGCCTGCTTGTCGGGATCGGGCCGGCCCGCCGCGGTTGCGGCGAGCTCGCCCCTCCACTCACGGCACGCGTCACTCATCGTCCACCCACCCGAGCTCCTCGAGCGCGAGGCGCAGCGCCTTCAACCCGTAGTACACGCGGCTCTTCAGCGTGCCCACGGGAACTCCGAGGTCGGCTGCCACCTCGCCGTACTGTCGCCCCCGCACGTGCACCTCGACGAGCGCGATCCGGTGCTCCTCACTGACCCGCAGCAGCGCCTCCTCGACTTGCCACGACGCGAGAGCACGATCGAATTCGTCGACATCGTCGACGGCCTCGCGCTCGACGAGGCCCTCCGCCGCGAGCCCAGGCCGCACGGATCGCGCTCGAGCCATGTCGACCACGACGTTTCGCAGGATCGCGAACAGCCAGGTGCGCAGCGACGACAGCATCGGGTCGTAGCGATCGGCTGCCCGCCACGCCCGGACGAACACCTCCTGCACCGCCTCTTCCGCGAGCTGGCTGTCGGCGAGCGATCGAAACGCGGCCCGGTACAGCTCGGGTCCGTGCGCGCGATAGGCCGCAGCGACCGACGCCTCGTCGGCGAGCACCAGGGGGCTGCGAGCCATCACGATGAGGCTACGGAGCCCCTCCGGGTTTGGTTCACCGGATCGGCGCTCCCAAATCGGCTTGTGACGGATGGCGCTGCGTCGGACACTGTCCCATGCGCTCGCCGTACTGGCCCCTCTTCGAGCTGCGCATCGTCACGCCCCGTCTCGAGCTCCGGCCTCCGAGCGACGAGGACCTGGCTGCGCTGGCGGAGGCTGCGGCGCAGGGCGTCCACGATCCCGAGTACATGCCGTTCGGCATCCCGTGGACCGAGGGCGGCCCCGAGGTCGCAGCCCGCAGCACGCTCCAGTTCAACTGGCGGATTCGAGCCGAGTGGAAGCCCGAGGCGTGGCATCTGTCGCTGGTCACCGTCGTCGACGGATGCGTCCTCGGCATGCAAGGCATCGGCGCGAAGGACTTCTCGATCACGAAGACGGTCGAGACCGGCTCGTGGCTCGGGCAGCGCCATCAAGGGAAGGGCATCGGCAAGGAGATGCGCGCTGCAGTCCTGCACTTCGCGTTCGAGGGCCTCGGCGCCGATGTCGCGCTCAGCGGCGCGTGGGAGGACAACAAGCCGAGCCTCGGCGTGAGCGCTGCGATGGGCTACTCACCCAACGGTGAGCACGTCGGTGTGCGGCAGGGGCGCGGCGACCGGATGATCCACCTCCGCCTGCCCCGCGACGAGTGGGAACAGCGGCGTCGCGACGACATCCGCATCGAAGGCCTCGACAAGTGCCGAGGCGAGTTCGGCATCTGACTCTTCGGCGTCGTCCGCAAGCTTCCGCCGTCACATCACGTGCCGCAGCTTCGCCGCGACCTCCTCGGCCTCCCCCGGCTGATACTTCCGCCGCGGCCAGAAGAAGCCGCGGAGGCCGTCGCCTCGGCGTCGCGGCACGACGTGCACGTGGACGTGCGCCACGCTCTGGCTCACGCGGTTGTTCATCGCGACGAAGGACCCGTCTGCGCCGAGGCCGGACTCCATCGCCGCCGCTACGCGCTGCGCGCGCTCCATGAGCGGCCCGACGCGGTCAGGGGGCAGGTCGAGGAACGTCTCGACGTGCTCGCGGGGCACCACCAAGACGTGACCGGGGAAGACGGGTCGTCGATCGAGGAACGCGACCGCGATGTCGTCCGCGAGGACGATGTGCGCGGGCTCGGTGCCGGCGACGATCCCGCAGAAGGGGCAGGCCGGGCTGTCCCTCGAGGATGCGCGGTCGGCGGGCATCGGGGCATCATGGCGCATGCCTCGCATCGCGCCACTCCCGCTCGACGACTGGGACGAGGAGGTGCGCCCGCTCGGTGCCGGCGGCATGTCCGCCCCCGACGGAGCCCCTCTCAACATCTTCGCCACGCTCGCGAACCATCCCAAGCTGATGAAGCGCTGGGTCGTGTTCGCGAACCACGTGCTCGCCAAGTCCACGTTGAGCCCGCGCGATCGCGAGCTCCTCATCCTCCGCGCGGGATGGAACTGCCGTGCGCCGTACGAGTGGGGGCAGCACGTCGCGATCGCGTTGCGGAGCGACATCTCCCAACAGGAGATCGATCGCATCCCACACGGTCCCGACGCTCCCGGGTGGGATCCGTTCGACGCTGCGCTGCTGCGGTTCGCCGACGAGCTGCACGCGAACGCCAACGTCACGGACGCGACCTGGGCGACCGTCGCCGAGCGATACGACACGCAACAGCTGATGGACGCAGTCTTCGCGGTTGGTCAGTACACCCTCGTCTCGTACGCGCTGAACACGTTCGGCGTCGAGCGCGAACCAGGGGTCGTCGGCCTTCCGGCGGAGCCCACGTAGCCCAGCCCGCCGGCCGAGCCGGCCTACAGGGCTACCCTCGACGTCCGTGCGCGTGTCGCTGCTGGTCACCTGCCTCATCGACCTGTTCGAGCCCGACACCGGTGCCGACGTCGTGAAGGTGCTCCGCGCGGCCGGCTGCGACGTGCAATGCCCCGAAGGTCAGACGTGCTGCGGGCAGCCGGCGTGGAACGCGGGCTTCGCGGACGAAGCGGCGAAGGTGGCGCGCACGACACTCGAGGCACTCGAGGCGACCGACGACACCGTCGTGGTTCCCGCAGGATCGTGCGCGACGATGATCCGCGTCTTCTGGCCCGAGCTCTTCGAAGTCACGGGCGACCACGACGCCGCAGAGCGGGCGCGAGCGCTCGGCGCGCGGACCAGGGAGCTCACCGAGCTGCTCAGTGAGCGAGATCTGCCGCCGATGCGTCTGCCCGAGGGGTGCACGGTGGCGTACCACCACTCGTGCCATCTGCTCCGCGAGCTGCACGGCCACGATCAGCCGCTGGCGCTCCTCGACCGCGTCGAGGGCTGCAACCGTGTCGACTGGACCGCGTCCGAGCGATGCTGCGGCTTCGGCGGCCTGTTCAGCATGAAGCTCCCCGAGGTGTCCGTGACCATGGCCGACGACAAGCTGACGTCACTGGAGGAGCAGCACCCGGACGTGCTCGTGAGCGCGGACAGCTCCTGCCTCATGCACCTGCGCGGACGCGCAGCCCACGAGGGAAAGCCGATCCAGACCCGTCATGTTGCGCAGGTGCTCGCCGCCGGCCTCGAAGGTCGAGCACCGTGACCGAAGCGGTGTCGAACGATCTCGCGACGGGCCACCGGTTGGTGGGCACGACCCTGCGCGAGCGCACGGCGGAAGCGACGCAGAACGTTCGGCTGCGCACTGCTCTCGCTCGCGCGACCGGACGGTTCGGTGACCACCGCCGCGCCGCGCTGGACTCGCTGGAGGATCCCGACGCGCTCCGGCTTGCCGCGCGCGCGATCAAGGCCGACGTGATCGCACACCTCCCCGAGCTGCTGGAGCAGTTCGCGGCAAACGTGGTCGCGCGCGGAGGTCAGGTGTTCTGGGCCGGCGACGGCAGCGAGGCGAACGCGTACATCACATCCGTCGCGCAGCGGATCGGTGCTCGCACGGTCGTGAAGTCGAAGTCCATGGCGACGGAGGAGACCGAGCTGAACGAGGCACTCGAGGCGATCGGGTGCCACGTCGTCGAGACAGACCTGGGCGAGTGGATCATCCAGCTCGCACATCACAAACCCAGCCACATCATCGCCCCCGCGGTGCACCTCGACCGTTACCAAGTCGCCGAGTTCCTCCAAGCCGAGGTCACCGACGACCGCGTGCTCGAGGCGGCACCCGGTCCCCTGGCCGCGTTCGCACGCGAGCAGCTGCGCGCCGAGTTCCTCCGCGCCGACCTCGGCATCTCGGGTTGCAACTTCGGCGTCGCCGAGACGGGCTCCGTCGTGCTCGTGACGAACGAGGGAAACGGACGCCTCTGCACCTCCGTGCCCCGCGTGCACATCGCCGTGATGGGGATGGAGCGGTTGCTCGCCGACTGGGACCAGCTCGACCTCTTCATCAACCTGCTCGCGCGCTCCGCTTCGGGGCAGCACCTGTCGAGCTACACGAACATCATCACGGGGCCTCGGCGCGAAGGCGAGGCGGACGGGCCCGACGAGATGCACGTCGTCATCCTCGACAACGGGCGCAGCGACATCATCGGCACCGAGCTGCAGGAGATCTTGTCGTGCATCCGGTGCGGCGCCTGCCTCAACGTCTGCCCCGTCTACCGCCAGATCGGCGGGCACGCGTACGGCTGGGTGTACAGCGGCCCGGTCGGCGCGGTGCTCACGCCACTGCTCGCGGGCGAGCATCCCGAGGCGGCGGAGCTGTCGAACGCGTCGACGCTGTGCGGCGCGTGCATGGACGCGTGCCCGGTCAGCATCCCGCTGCAGGACCTCTTGCTCGCGTTGCGCCGACGGCGTGCGGCCGACGCGTCGCGGTCCGAGCGCGCCGCGTGGAAGGCCTGGGCAACGGCATGGTCGAACCCGAAGGCTTTTCGCGCGTCGATGAAGGTCGCGAGCACCGGTCGAGGGCTCGGCCGGTTCGCTGAACGCGCGCCGGGCCTGTCGAGGTGGACGGCGGGACGCGAGGCTCCGATGCCCGCGAAGCGCACCTTCCACGAGCGCTGGCGAGCGGGAGAGATCTGATGGACCAGCGCGTCTTCCTCGCGCGTGTCCGGCGCCGGCTCGCCACACCCGTGCCCGACAACCCCGCGCATCCGATGCCGCCGCTCCCCGCGAACGTTCCCGAGGCCCGGTCGCGCCTGCTCGACTCGCATGACCTGCCGGGCTCGTTCGAGCGCAACGCGAAGGCAGCTGCCGCCGAGGTCCACCGCGTGCACGGCACCGCTGTGCCGCCCGATCTCGTCGCCGAGCTGTGCGAGCGCTACGACGTGCGGCGAGCGGTGATCTCGGCCGAGCCCGAGGCGGCAGCGGTCGCCGAGGAGCTGCGCGCGCTGGCCGTGGAGGTCGAGCCGCTGTCGATCGAGGCGGCAGCCCGCGCCGACCTCGGCGTCACGAGCGCGACCTTCGGGCTCGCCACCACCGGCTCGATCGTGCAGGAGTCCGCCGTGGCGGGCGGCCGCACGGCGAGCCTGCTCCCGCCCGTGCACCTGTGCGTGCTGCCGGCATCGCGGCTCGTGCCGTCGACGACTGCGGTGCTCCGCACGCTCGGTGCGCCCGGACGGCTGCCGAGCAACCTCGTGCTCATCAGCGGGCCGAGTCGCTCTGGTGACATCGAGCAGATCCTCACCCTCGGGGTGCACGGCCCCACCGCGCTGCACATCGTCCTGTTGGAACAGTCCTGACACAGTTCACGTCTAGGCTCCCCGGCGTTCATCTGCGCGGAGGAGGGCTCACGTGCGCAAGATCGCAACAGGCCTGCTGGCCTTCGGACTCGTGTTCACCGCGGTCGCATGCGGCGACGACAGCGGTGGCAGCGCGAGTGGCACCGGCGGCGGCGGGAGCTTCGGCGACTGCACCGTCACTGCCACGAAGGGCACCCTCGGTGACGTCAAGCTCGCCCACGACGGCGAGCTGACCGTGGCCACGAACCTGCCCGCGCCCGGCTTCTGGAACGGCGACGACCCGGACAGCGTCAAGAGCGGCTACGAGTACTGCATGGCGGCCGACATCGCGACGGCGCTCGGGCTCGACAAGGTCAAGGTCGTGCAGGTGTCCTTCGACGCGCTGGTCGCCGGCCAGACGAGCGACTTCGACATCGCCCTCTCGCAGGTGACGATCACCGACGAGCGCAAGAAGGTCGTCGACTTCAGCGTGCCGTACTTCAGCTCAGATCAGGGCGTGCTCGTGAACAAGGGCACCACGATCTCGAACATCGACGAGGCGAAGAAGGCGAAGTGGGGCGTGCAGGCGAGCACCACCGGCCAGCAGTACCTCACGGATGTGGTGAAGCCCGACAGCGAGCCGTCGGTGTACCAGGACACTCCGTCGATGTTCGCCGCGCTCACCGCGAAGCAGATCGACGCGGTCATGCTCGACACGTCGATCGTGCTCGGCCAGGCCGCGCAGAGCAACGGCGCACAGGTGGTCGTGGCGCAGTTCAAGACCGGTGAGGAGTACGGCGGGATCTACCAGAAGGGCTCGCCGAACGAGGACGCGATCAACAAGATCATCCAGGGCTTCGCGGACGATGGGACGCTCAAGGCTCTGTCAGGCGAGTATCTGGTGCCGCAGTTCCACGGCGACCCCAACTCGATCCCCTACATCACCCCGTAGCCGGCAGCTGACGGGCGGAGGAGCGCGATGACCAGCGTTCCCACGACTGGCATCACCGAGACCTCGACGACGACAACACCTCCGCGTGCGGCGCCCCACGTCCGCACCTACCTGGCGCCGAGCATCGTCTCGTTGATCTTCTTCTTCCCGACCGCGATCCCGGCGATCGTCAGCGCGGTGAAGGCACGGCGCTATGTCCGCGAGGAGAACACAAGGCAAGCTCGGATCCACGGCGACGCGGCACGCCAGTGGTTCTGGATGACGATCGGCATCGGCCTGACCGTGTGGTTCTGCCTCTTCGCGGTCATGACCATCTTTCTGAATGACAAGGCCGTTCAGCGCGTCTTCCTCAACTGGGGTGTGATCTCCGACAGCTTCCCTGGCATCCGCAAGGGCTTCTGGCTGAACGTCAAGCTGTTCATGGTCGCCGAGGTCCTCGTGCTGATCTGGTCCCTGTTCGTCGCGATCATGCGAGGGCTCCCTGGCAAAGCGGCTGCCCCGATCCGCTTCCTCGTCATCGCCTACATCGACCTGTTTCGCGCGTTGCCGGCCGTCATCGTGATCTACATGATCGTGTTCGGCCTGCCGCTCACCGGGCTTCCGATCGTCGAGAACGCGCCCGTGTTCTGGCTCGCCGTCCTCGCGTTGACGCTCGTCTACGGCGCATACGTGGCGGAGGTGTACCGGTCGGGCATCGAGAGCGTGCACTGGAGCCAGAGCGCGAGCTCCCGATCCCTCGGCCTGTCGTACTCCGAGACGATGCGCTTCGTCGTGGTGCCGCAGGCGGTGCGGCGGATCATCCCTCCGCTGCTCAACGACTTCATCTCGTTGCAGAAGGACACCGCGCTCGTCGGTTTCGTGGGGGTGCTCGACGCGTTCAATCGTGCCCGCATCGTCGCAGCGAACCGCTTCAACCTCTCCGCTGTCACCGGCGTGGCGATCGCGTACATCGTGATCACGGTCCCACTCGCGATCGTCGTCGATCACCTCGTGAAGCGCGACCAGAAGAAGATGCGCGCGAATGGTTGAGACCGCACGGGTGAGCGCCTACCTCGAGATCGAAGGCGTCGAGAAGCGGTTCGGCGACAACTGGGTGCTCCGCGGCATCGACATGAACGTCAACGAGCACGAAGTGGTGTGCCTCATCGGCGCGTCGGGCTCCGGGAAGTCCACGCTGCTGCGGTGCGTCAACCTGCTCGAGAAGGTCGACGCCGGCACGATCACGATCAACGGCGATTGCGTCACCGACGTCGGCGTCGACGTCGACGATGTGCGCCGCCAAGTCGGCATCGTCTTCCAAAGCTTCAACCTGTTCCCGCACATGACGGTGCTGCGCAACATCACGCTCGCCCCGACGCGAGTGCTCGGGCAGAACAAGGAGTACGCGGGGGCGAGCGCAATGGCGCTCCTCGAACGCATCGGCCTGTCCGACAAGGCGAACGAGTACCCCGACCGGCTCTCCGGAGGGCAGCAGCAGCGAGTCGCGATCGTCCGCGCGCTCGCGATGCAGCCTCGGGTGCTGCTGCTCGACGAGATCACGAGCGCGCTCGACCCGGAGCTCGTCGCCGAGGTACTGAACATCGTGCGCGACCTCAAAGACGACGGGCTCACGATGGTCTTGGCCACCCACGAGATGGGGTTCGCGCGTGAGGTCGCGAGCCGCGTGTGCTTCCTCGCAGACGGTGTCGTCGGGGAGGAAGGCCCGCCCGAGCAGATCTTCAGCGAGCCGCGCACACCTCGGCTGCAGAGCTTCCTCCGAAGGATCATCGAAGCCGGTCGCCTCTGACCCGCTGGCCGGAACGGCAGGTCCACGCCCATCCCCCATTCGCGCGAGGGACTCGGGTTCAATGCGGGCACGACCCCTCGACGCCAGCATCAGACCCTGTGAGCGACCCGGCCTCTGTGATCGAACACAGCACCTACGTCCTCGACACGTCCGTGCTCCTCGCGGACCCGGGCTCCGTCTTCCGGTTCGACGAGCACGAGGTCGTGCTGCCACTCGTCGTCATCGCGGAGCTCGAGTCCAAGCGCGAGCACCCCGAGCTCGGGTGGGCGGCTCGTCGAAGCCTTCGCCTCCTCGAGGACCTCCGCGCGCAGTTCGGCTCGCTCGTGCGGCCGATGCCGATCACGCCGCTCGGCGGCACGTTGCGCGTCGAGATCAACCACATGGACGCGACCGGCCTGCCGGCCGCGCTGATCGGCGACAACAACGACCACCGCATCCTCGCTGTGGCCAAGAACCTCGCGAACGAGGCGCAGCGAGTGGTCGTGGTCACGAAGGACCTCCCGCTCAGGCTCAAGGCGAGCATCGTCGGCCTCGACGCCGAGGAGTACCGCAACGAGCTCGCGGGCGACGCGACGTGGACGGGCTTCGTCGAGCTCGACGTCGACAGCGAGAGCATCGACTCCCTCTTCTCGGAGCGCGTCGTCGACCTCGGTGTCACGCGCGATCTTCCGTGCAACACCGGCGTCGCCCTCACCTCGGGATCGCAGTCCGCGCTCGGGCGCGTGCACGAGGACAAGCGCGTGCACCTCATCCGCGGCGATCGGTCGCTGTTCGATGTGCGAGGCCGGAGCGCCGAGCAGCGCGTCGCGATCGACCTCCTCGCCGATGCGAGCATCGGCATCGTCAGCCTCGGGGGCAACGCAGGCACCGGGAAGAGCGTGCTCGCACTCGCGGCCGGCCTCGACGCGGTGCTCGAGCAGCGCAGCCACAAGCGCGTGCTCGTGTTCCGCCCGTTGTTCGCGGTCGGCGGTCAGGAGCTCGGGTTCCTGCCCGGATCCGAGACGGAGAAGATGGCGCCGTGGGCCGCGGCGGTGGGCGACGCGCTCGAATCGATCGTCGGGCCAGAGGTCATCGAGGAGGTCTTCGCGCGCAACCTCCTCGAAGTCCTTCCGCTGACGCACATCCGCGGCCGCAGCCTCACGGACAGCTTCGTCGTGATCGACGAGGCCCAGAACCTCGAACGAGGCGTGCTCCTCACCGCCTTGAGCCGGCTCGGTGAGGGCAGCCGAGTCGTGCTGACACACGACGTCGCGCAGCGCGACAACCTCCGCGTGGGCCGCTACGACGGCGTGGTCTCGGTGATCGACGCGCTGCGAGGGCACCCGATCTTCGGTCACGTGACGCTGACGAGATCCGAGCGCAGCCCGATCGCCGCGGTGATCACACGGCTGCTCGACGCCCAACCCGACCGCGAGTGGGCTCAGCGGTAGCGAGCCACCAGCGCGTCGTATCGATCGAGCATCGCGAGCACCTTGTCTTCGCTCGCCGGTGGGAGCCAGAGGATCACGCCGTCGGCTCCTGCCTCTTGGTAGTGGTCGAGCACCTCGGCGTCGGGCCGTCCTCCGAACACGTGGAGTCGCAGGCTCGCGGGATCGCGACCGGCAGCCGCGGCTTCCTCGCGCAGCTCGGCCGAGCGACGAGCGACGTCCGCGCGGCCTGAGATCGGCATCCATCCGTCGCAGTACTCGATGACGTGACGGAACGTGACGGGCCCGCCCGCACCGCCCATGAGGACCGGGGGATGCGGCTGCTGCACTGGCTTCGGCCACGACCAGCTCGGCGGGAAGCGAACGAACTCGCCGTCGAACGAGGCTTCGTCCTGCGTCCACAGCGCCTTCATCGCGAGCACCTTCTCGCGCACCACGGCCCGGCGGCGCGCCGGGTCGACACCGTGGTCCTCCATCTCGTCCTCGTTCCAGCCGACGCCGATGCCGAACATGAAACGACCGCCCGACACGAGATCGAGCGTCGCCACCTCCTTCGCGAGCACGATCGGGTCGTGCTGCGCGACGAGGCACACGCCGGTGCCGAGCAGCAGCCGCTCGGTGACCGCGGCGGCGACGCCCAATGCCACGAACGGATCGAGCGTGTGGCTGTACTCCTGTGGCAGCTCGCCACCTGCCGGGTAGGGGGTCTTTCGGCCTACGGGGATGTGGGTGTGCTCCGGAAACCAGAGCGATCGGAAACCGCGGTTTTCGACTTCAGCCGCCAGCCGCGCGGGGCCGATCGAATAGTCAGTGGGAAACATGGTGATCCCGAGGTCCACGCGCCGCTTTCTACTGGATCGCGGGCAGCGCCGCGCCAGCGGCTGGGTAGCCTCGGCACGCCCCCTTCACCGACCGGGACACCGCGGCCGTGAATGACGTCACCACCAACCTCGAGCGCCAGACGGCAGGCGCCACGATGCGGCTCATCGTGGAGTACGTCCGCGCGCGGGCGGGCGACCGCGGTGTGCGGCGGCTGCTCCAGCTCGCGGGCGAGCAACGATCCGAACGGGTGGTCAGCGACGAGGGCACCTGGAGCACGTACGCACAGAAGATCGCTCTCTTCGAAGCCGCTGCGGTCGTGCTCGACGACCCTGTCGTCGCGCGCCACGTCGGCGAAGCGTCTCTCGCTCTCGGTGTCGGGGCATCGACGAAGGCGCTGTTGCGCAGCCTGGGCTCGCCTCCGATGGTCCTTCGCAACCTGCCCCGTGTGACGGGCAAGTTCTCGAGCGTCGCGATCATGGAGGCGCTCGAAGTCGAGCGCACTCGCGCACTGATCGCGTACCACGTGCTCCCGACCGTCGAGCCGCACCGCGCCGACTGCCAGTACAACATCGGGCTCCTGTCGCAGATCGGACCACTGTTCGGCCTCCCGCGGTCGACCGTCGTGCAGTACGGATGCCAGGTCGAGGGCGACCGTCGGTGCATCTACGAGGTCAGCTGGGTCGGCAAGGCGCCTGCACAGCGCGGACGGCGACGCAAGGCGTCGGTGCTCGCGGCGCAGCTCGCGGACCTCGACGCGACGTTCGATCAGGTGCTTTCGACGGCAGCCGACCTCGTGTCCGACGACGACGTCGACACAGTGCTCGCACGGATCACGGAGCGCGCGGCGGTCGCCGCGAAGGCACCCCAGTTCGTGCTCGCGGTGCGCCCGACCGATGTCGATCCGCTGCGCGTGCACCACGTCGGGCTCACTGACGACGAAGTCGCGCAGCTCGTGCCGCAGCTCACCGCTCGCCTGCCACCCGAGGACGACCCCCAGCTGCTCGTTGTCGATGTGGTCTCGTCACGTCGCCAGTACGGACGTCTCGCCGCGCGCTACCCGCAGGCGCACGGCTTCCTCGCCGACGAACGTCGAATGCTCGCGGTCTATGCACGCCATGCCGCCGCCGCGCTCGACGCCGCGACCGCGCTCGACCAAGTCCGCGAGCAACGGCAGCACCTCGTCGAGCTGCTCGAGCTGTCGCGGTCCCTTGCCGGCGCGCGCGAGGTCCCTCAGGTGGCCGATCAGGTCGCGGTCGCGGTCACGACCGTCGCGGGGGCCGATCGCGCCGCGGTGTTCTCCTCGGACTCCACCTCGACGACGTTCACCCTCCGCGCGACGCACGGCTGGGCCGGCGGCGGTCGGCGGGCGCGACCCTTCCGTCTCCGCGTCGCGGACAATCCCGAGATCGCCGAGGCGCTGCGCCACGCCGAGCCTCG
>DATKAS010000188.1:0-6428 GCA_035497855.1 Acidimicrobiales bacterium | reverse complement strand
GCGACGCCCTCGGGGCCATCGTGCGTCGTGGGCAGCACGGACTCCGCGACGACGCCAGCCTCGAGGTCGACGGCCACCGCCTTCGTGAACGTCCCTCCGACGTCGACCCCGACGCGGACGGTCATCAGGCCGGGGCGGTGGTGGGTGCGATCGGGCGAGGCACGGCGGCGCGCCGCGCGAGCCGAGGCTTCACCACGAAGGCGTAGACGCCCCCGATGACGTAGACGGCAGTGAGCACGACCTGGGCGGTCACGGTCTGCGCCGTCGGCCAGTACCCAGTCGCCTCCGAAAGGAAGATCGGGGGTCGCGGCCATCCGGCGAGGGGAGTGAACGGCACGCGGTCCGCGGCCTGCAGCGCGTGCACGGCGTTGCCGAGGAACGCGACGCTCGTCGCCATCACGAGCACGACCGCGATGTTCATGAACGTCTTGATCGGCAGTCGCCGGCCGAGCCGGAACATCATCCACGCGACGACGGCGAGAGCAGCGATGCCGAGCAACAACCCGCCGAGGATGTAGATCCCGAGCCCGGTGCCGAACGAGATGAGCGCTTGATAGAACAGCGCTGTCTCGAAGCCTTCGCGGTAGACGGCTGTGAAGCCGACGATCATCAGCGACGCGGCCGACCCGACCGACACCGCGCTCCACATGCGAGCCTTCACGAACTCGAGCCACCGCTTGTGCTCGAGACGGGCGATCAGCCAGAACGAGACATAGAAGAGCATCGCCACTGCGACGAGCGCGGTGATCGCCTCGAGCATCTCCTGCCCGATCGGGAGCGCGGCGAAGATCGTGCGGAACAGCATCACGGTGAGCACCGTGGCCACCGCGGCGATGCCCACCCCGGCGAGGATCGGCCGCATGTACTGGCGTGACTTCGCCGCCTCGAGGTAGCCGAGGAGCACGCTCAGCAGGAGGATCACCTCGAACCCCTCACGGAAGATGATGAGGAACGACTGGCCGAGCACCAGGGCGGGCGCGGTGAGGCCGGCGGAGGTGAGCTTGCGCTCGACGTCGTCCATCACGCCGCGCAGCTCGATGATCTTGTCGCGGATCGCGCTCTCGGAGTCGCCGTCGCGGATCATCGTGCGGATCTCGGCGAACAGCGACTCCGCGTGGATCGTTAGCGAGTTGTCCGCGACGCGCAGCGGGATCTCGACGAGCTCGAAGTGGTTGAGATAGCCGTCCTTTGCTTCCTCGAACGCCTGGTCGGACTTGCCTTCCTTGATGAGCGCGAGCGTGCGGTCGATCGACGCGCGGACCTCTTGCACCTTCGCGATCGCGTCCTTGCGCGACACAGACGGGTTGTTCGCCGCGCTCGCAGGGGTCGCCCCGAGCGCGACAGCGGCGCCTGCCAGACCGGCGACGAGCGTCACCAGGGCGAGCAGGCGCCGGATCATGGGTTGTTCGCCAGGTACGCCGTGGCGTCGGCGGTGAAGTCGTCGGACGCCTTCTGCGCGGCGGCCGCGTCCTTGTCCTTGATCGCTTTTTGCATCGCTGCGAGCGCATCTTCGAGGCCGAGGTAGGCGTCGGGGTTGTTCTTCTTCACTGTTCCCTCGTAGGACTCCCAGCCCTCGTGCACCTCTTCGAACTGGTCGTCGGTCGCGGTGCCGTTCGCGACGCCTTCGGCGAGCGACTTCATGTCGGCCATCGACTGGTTCAGGCCGGCGGTGACGGTGGCGTCGGAGACGATCACGTCCTCCGGTGCGTCGGTGCCCTCGGCGCTCGCGGCCGTGGTCGCCGAGCTGCCGCTCCCGCTGTCGTCGCCGCAGGCGCTGACGAACACCATGACAGCGGTGCACGCCAGGCCGAAGGCGACGAGCCGGCGCCAGGGGGACGGGGAGGTCATGATGGTCTCCGGGGAAGATCGGGTGACTGGAGAGTCTGTGTTAGGCAAACCTACCACCGAGCGGTTGGGTGACAAATCGCGGCTCGTCCACCGCCTCGTGGCCCAGAACGACGCCGTCGAGTCCGAGAACAAGATCCACGACGACGCGGTGGCCAAGCGGTTCGGCTTCCAGGGCGGCCTGGTGCCGGGTGTGACCGTCCACGGCTACCTCACGTGGCCCGCGGCCGAGCGTTGGGGCCGCGCCTGGCTCGAGGGCGGCACGATCACGTCGCGCTTCCTCCTGCCCGTCTACGACGGCGAGCCGGTCGAGATCTGGAGCGACCCGAGCGGCGACGAGCTGCGCGTCGAGGCGCGGAACGAGCGCGGCGAGGTGTGCGCGACAGGGGTCGCTGCGATGCCGGTGTCGGCCGCGCCGCCGCTCGACCTGGACAGCTTCCCGAATGAGCCGATGCCAACGCCGGACCGCCGCCCGCCTGCGAGCCCCGAGGTGCTCGCCGCGGTCATGCTCGGCGTGTACGAGCGCCGCTGGCATGCCGACAAGGCGCTGGAGTACCTCGACATCGTGTCCGACGAGCTCGACGTGTACCGCAACCCACCGATCGCCCATCCGGGCTGGCTGCTGCGCGGCGCGAACTACGTGCTGTCACAGTCGGTGCGACTCGGTCCGTGGATCCACGTCGGCAGCGAGTGCCGTCATCACGGCGTGGTCACCGACGGCGAGCTCGTGCAGACGCGCGGTCTCGTCGTCGAGCTGTTCGAGAAGGGTGGCCATCGGTTCGTCACGATGGACGTGCTGACCTCGGTCGACGCGCGACCCGTCACGTCCGTGCGCCACACCGCGATCTACGAACCCCGGCAGGTGCGCGAAGCCTGAGCGGTGAACCAACCGCCGCTCGATCTCGATTGTCAGTGACAATTGGCTCATGCGTCCCGCGTCGCTGCACGAGGTGTCAGCCGAACACGTGCGACGGGTCCTCCTCATCACTGCGATCGCGCTCGGAGCGATCACTGCGGTGGGCCTCGTCGTCTTCTGGCCGCGAGGGAGTGCTCCCGACCTCCGTCCCGCGGGGGTCACCGTCGAGTACGTCGACGCCACCGTGCTCACCGTCCACGACACCACGTGCGGGTCGGCGGACACACCCGCCCCACAGGATTGCCAGGCGGTCACGGCACGGGTGACCTCGGGCCCGCACAAGGGTGACACGGCTGTCTTCGAGATCCCGACGAGCCAGTTCAACGCGCCGACGCTGAAAGCGGGCGACAAGGTCGTGCTGATCGACAATCCCACTGCTGCGCCCGAGTTCCGCTACACGTTCTCCGACTTCCAGCGCAACGTGCCGTTGCTCGCCCTGTTCATCATCTTCGCGGTGGTGGTGATCGCGTTCGGTCGATGGCAGGGCTTTCGGGCGCTGTTGGGTCTCGTCGCGAGCCTGGCCGTCGTCTTGGTGTTCTTGCTGCCGTCGCTCCTCCGAGGCAACGCGGCGCTTCCCGTCGCGCTCGTCGCAGCGTTCGTCGTCGCGTACCTCGCGCTGTACCTGGCACATGGCCTGAACCCGAACACCACGGTCGCTCTGCTCGGCACATTGGCGAGCCTGGTCGTGATCGCCGCGCTCGCGACCATCTTCGTCCACGCTGCACGACTGACTGGCCTGTCAGACGAAGCTGCGCAAGTGCTCCGGGTGACGGCTGAGGGCGTCGACCCTCGCGGGATCCTCATCGCCGGGACAGTCATCGGAGCGCTCGGCGTGCTCGACGACGTGACGGTCACGCAGGTGTCCGCAGTGAGCGAGCTCCGTCGAGCCGATGCGACGCTCGGACGCCGCGACCTCTACCGGTCGGCGGTCCGGATCGGGCAGGACCATGTCGCCTCGACCGTCAACACCCTGGTGCTCGCCTACGTCGGGGCCTCCCTGCCGTTGACTCTGCTGTTCCTGCAGGGAGGCGCGCCGTGGGGACGAGTCGCCGCGCAGGAGGTCGTCGCGGTCGAGATCGTTCGCACGCTCGTGGGCAGCATCGGGCTCGTGCTCTCGGTTCCCTTCACGACCGCCCTGGCCGCGCTCGCCATGGCCGATCCGTTCGACGAGTCCGAGGACGCACCGCCCCCCTCGCCGAGGATCGAGCCTCCAGCACCTACGTGGGACGACTTCGCGCCCGAGCCGAAGCGCGTGTGAGCACGGGCGCGCTGCGTCGTTCGCCGGCGTTCGTCCGTTGGGCGACGGCAGAGGGCATCAGCGCGACCGGAAGCGCGGTGAGCGCGGTCGTGCTGCCGATCCTCGTGTTCCAGCGCACGGGCTCGGCCGCGCAGACCGCACTGATCGCGGGGATCCGCGCAGTCCCCTACCTCATGCTGGGGCTGGTCGCCGGACCGGTCGCCGATCGCTTCGACCGTCGCCGTCTCATCGTCGGCGGCAACCTCGCCGAAGGAGCGGTGATGGCGACGATCCCGATCGCGTCCGCCGCCGGCGTCCTCACGATGGGGCAGATCTACGTTGTCGCGCTCCTCGCAGCGACGTGCTTCGTCTTCAGCGACGCGGCCGTGTTCGGCGCGTTGCCACGGCTCGTCGGCGCGGAACAGCTGCCGCACGCGAACGGCATCCTCGGATCGCTCTCGTCCGCGGCCCAAGTCATCGGTCCCGCGCTCGGGGCTGCGCTCGCCGCCGCTATCGGCGCAGCCAACGCGATCTGGGTCGACGCCGCGAGCTTCGCGGTCGCGGCGGTCCTGGTCGCCGGCATCCGGGGCAGCTTCCAAGCCGCGCGGGTCGAACGCGAGCACGTCTCGTTGCGCGAGCAGGTGAGCGAAGGCATGCGGTACATTCGCAACCACCGCGTCATCCGAGTGCTGATCACCGCGGGCTTCGGCAACTCGTTCTCGTTCGGCGTGGTGACCGGTCTGCTCGTCGTCTACGCGGTGCGCTCGCTCGGTATCCCCGACGACTCGGCTCGCATCGGCATCCTCTACAGCGCAGGGGCAGTCGGAGCGCTCGTCGCCGGGCTCGTGTTCGGCCGCATCTTCCGGGTCGAGAAGGTGGGCCAGATCGCCGCGGTGACGATCGTTGCCTCGTCGCTGCTGCTCGGCCTCATGGCATTCCTCACGGTGTTCGCCGTCGCGCTGCTCGTCTTCGGCGTCTTCTCGCTGAGCAACATGGTCACACAGGTGAACGGCATCACCTACCGACAAGTCGCCACGCCCGATGCCCTTCAGTCACGGGTGAACGTGATCGGACGCATGGTCGCGTGGGGAGGGCAGCCGTTCGGCGCCGCGCTGGGCGGCGTGCTCGCCCAGGTGACGTCGGTGCGCACCGCCCTCCTGGCCGCGGCCGGGATCTTGCTGGGTACCGGCATCGTCACCGGCATCGTGCTGTGGGACAGTGGAGGCGATGGCAGAGATCGAGAAGTCCGACCAGGAGTGGCGCGAGATCCTCACGCCTGAGCAGTTCGAGGTACTGCGACGGGCTGGAACCGAACGACCATGGAGCGGCAAGTACGTCGATACCCACGACGACGGCACCTATCACTGCGCCGCCTGCGGCGCGGAGCTGTTCGACTCGCACACGAAGTTCGAGTCGGGGAGCGGGTGGCCGAGCTTCTACGAGCCGAAGGTCGCCGACGCGGTCGAGCTCATCGAAGACCGCGGCCACGGCATGGTCCGCACGGAGGTGCGGTGCAAGCGGTGCGGCTCGCATCTGGGTCACGTCTTCCCTGACGGCCCCGCGCCCACGGGCCAGCGCTACTGCATGAACTCGCTCGCGCTCGACCTTCAGCCGGACTGAGCGAGCCGCACGCGTTTGCTCACCGGACCACGTGTGGCGTGGTTACGTGAGCAAACGGTCGGGCGGCGCCGCGAGAGGCCGGCCTCAAGTGACGGGGAGGCCGAGCTCGCGCGCGATGACGAGCCGTTGGATCTCGCTCGTGCCCTCGCCGATCTCGAGGATCTTCGCGTCGCGGTAGAACCGGCTCACGGGAGTCTCGTCCATGAAGCCGTGGCCGCCGAAGACCTGCGTCGCCATGCGCGTCGCGGTCACTGCGGCCTCGGTCGCGTAGAGCTTCGCGATCGCTGCCTCTCGCTTGAACGGACGGTCGTGGTCCTTCAGCCAGGCCGCCTTGTACGTGAGCATCCTCGCCGCGTCGGCCATCACCGCGAGATCTGCACACGGGAAGGCAACACCCTGGTTCGAGCCGATGGGCTTGCCGAACGCGTTGCGGCTCTCCGCGTACGAGACCGCGTGCTCGAGGCACGCCTGCACGACCCCGACGGCGAGCGCGGCGATGGCGATTCGGCCGTCGTCGAGGATCGCGAGGAACTGCGCGAACCCGCGCCCCCGTTCGCCGAGCAGGTTGCCTTCGGGCACGCGACACGACGAGAACGCGAGGCCGTGCGTGTCGGACGCGTGCCATCCCATCTTCCGGTAGGGCGGCAGCACGGTGAAGCCCGGAGTGCCCGCGGGCACGATGATCGCGGAGATCTCCGCGGGCGCAGTGCGAGCCGTGATCGTGACGATCGACGTGATCGGTGTGCCGGAGTTCGTGATGAAGGCTTTCTCGCCGTCGATCACCCACTCGTGCGTGGTCTCGTCGACGGC
>DATKAS010000187.1:0-5761 GCA_035497855.1 Acidimicrobiales bacterium | reverse complement strand
TGCGCGTCGGTGATGAGCTGGCGGCCGTGGGACTTCGCGGCCTCGACCTCGGCCATCGCCGCCGTCTCGGCCCGCTGGCGGTGCTGGATCGCCTCGGCCATCGCCTCCGAGCGCATCGTGTTCGCCTGCTCGGAGGCCTGGCGCAGCACCCGCTCAGCGTCGGACTCGGCGCGCGTCACGATCGCCGCGGCTGCCTCGCGTGCCGTGGAAAGCACCCTGGTCGTCTCCTCGCCCAGCAGCGCGGTCAGTCGGTCCTCATCGAGCTCGACATGGGCGGTGGCCCGTTGCTCAGCGTCGGCGAGCTCCACCTGCAGCCACGCCGCGTGCTCGTTGATCGCGCGCACCTCGTCGGCGAGCTGCAAGAGGTAGGCGCGCACCTCGTCTCCGTCGTAACCGCGGAACGAGCTGGCGAACGTCTTGCGGGCGACCGCGTCGGCGTCGACGTGCGGCGGCTCGGTGTTCTCGCGACGACGATCCGACATCGCGGTCAGCGTAGGACGCGACGCGCGGCGGTGGGCGACATCCGCCGTCGCGGTGACAAACTGCGTGCATGGCACTCGTAAAGGTCGACGTCGCGGATGGCGTCGCCACACTCACGCTCGACGATCCCGACCGCAGGAACGCGCTCACGCTGCCGATGGTCGGCGAGATCGTCGCCGCGATGGATGAGATCGAGGCCGACGAGAACATCGGCGCCGTGGTCGTCACTGGGACACCTCCGGCGTTCTGCGCGGGAGCCGATCTCGGTGACCTCACCAACACCGGCGACGGTGGCGGCCTGCGCTCGATCTACGAGGGCTTCCTCCGTGTCGCTCGCTCTCCCCTGCCCACGATCGCGGCGGTCAACGGCGCTGCGGTGGGTGCCGGGATGAACATGGCGCTCGGCTGCGACCTGCGCGTCGTCGGCAGACGGGCGAAGTTCGACACGAGGTTCATCCAGATCGGCCTGCACCCCGGCGGCGGGCACACGTGGATGCTGCGGCGCATCGTCGGGCCCCAAGCCGCCGCCGCGGCCGTGCTCTTCGGGGAGGTCCTCGACGGCGAGGCGGCGGAGCGTGTCGGCCTCGCCTACCGATGCGTCGACGACGACGCACTGCTCGACACCGCGCACGCAATGGCCGCGAAAGCCGCAGACGGCCCCCGAGAGCTCGTGATCACCGTGAAGGAGACGCTCGCAGCGATGGCGACGATCGACTCGCACGACGACGCCGTCGACCGCGAGCTCGCTCCGCAGGTGTGGTCGACGCAGAAGCCGTGGTTCCGTGAGCGGATCGCCGCGTTGCAAGCGAAGATCTCGTCGAAGAGCTGACCAGCGCGACGGCCTCTACGTCCACTCGGTGAGCAGCTCGTCGCGGCGCTCGTCCCACTCCTCGGTCGTGATGGCATACCGAACGTGGTCTTCCCACACTCCGTTGATCTCGAGGTAGCGCACCGCCGTGCCCTCCTCGCGGATGTCGAGCTTCTCGACGACACGACGACTCGCCTTGTTACGGGGGATGATCGCGATCTGCATCCGGTGCAACCCGAGCTCCTCGAACCCGTAGCGCAGCACGACCACGACCGCTTCGGGTGTGTAGCCCTGCCCGGCGCACGCCTCGTCGATCCAGTACCCGATGTACGCGTTCTGGAACGGGCCGCGATGCACCGAGTTCAGGTTGATCTCGCCGGCGAACTTCCCCTCGACGAAGATGCCGAACCCGTACCCCGCGCCGAGCTGCCGCTCGCGTTCACGAGCGCTGCACCGCACCGCGAAGGCCTCACGGTCCACCGCGGGATCAGGCGTGCCGGGGATGCGCATCGGCTCCCACTTGAGGAGCCAGTCGCGGTTGCGCTGTCGCACCTCGCTCCACTGCATGAAGTCGGTGCCGAGGAGTGGCCGCAGCATGATCCGCCGCCCGAACAGACGGATCATCGAGCCAGGCACTCTTCGAGCGCTCCGAGCAGGAGCGTGACGTTGCGCACGCGAGCGGTGTGTCCCATGCACCCGATGCGCCACACCTTGCCGGCGTAGGCGCCGAGCCCGCCCCCGATCTCGATCCCGTAGCGCTCGAGCAGCCGGCGGCGGACAGCCGCCTCGTCGACGCCCTCCGGCACCCAGGCGGTCGTGAGCTCGGGCAGCCGATGGCCCTCCTGCGCGAAGAGCCGGAAGCCCATCTTCTCCAGGCCGTCCTGGAGGAGCGCGCCGCACTCCGCGTGACGCGCGTGCGCGGCGTCGAGGCCCTCGGCGAGCACTGCGCCGAGCCCCGCGTGGAGCCCGAAGATCATCGAGATCGGCGCGGTGTGGTGGTAGGTGCGACCGCCACCCGACGCGACGTACTGCGAGATCATCCGCAGGTCGAGGTACCACGACCGCGACCGCTCGACGAAGCGCTCCCTCGCCCGCTCAGAGACCGTGAGCGGCGAGAGGCCGGGCGGGACGCCGAGGCACTTCTGGGTGCCGCTGTACGCGATGTCGACGCCCCACTCGTCGATGGCGACGGGGATGCCCCCCAACGAGGTGACGCAATCGACGAGCAGCAACGCGTCGCCCTTCAGCTCACGCAGCGGCGCGATCTCGCTGCGCACACCGGTCGACGTCTCCGCGTGCACCAATGCGATCACCTTCGGGTCGGGATGCGCGGCCGCAATCGCCTCGGGCGCGATCGGCTGGCCCCACTCCGCCTCGACCCGCACGACCTCGGCGCCGCAGCGTGCCGCGACGTCGGTCATGCGCTGGCCGAACACGCCGTTCACGCCAACCACGACGACATCGCCCGGGTTCACGACGTTGACGAACGACGCCTCCATCCCGGCAGAGCCGGTGCCGCTGATCGGCAGCGTGAGAGAATTCTCGGTGCCGAACACCGTGCGCAGGCGATCGCATGTCTCGTCGAGCACCCTGAGGAACTCGGGATCGAGGTGCCCGAGCATGGGGTTGGTGAGCGCCTCGACGACCTCTGGGTAGGGATTGCAGGGGCCGGGGCCCATGAGGATGCGATCGGTCAACGGGGCAGGCACGGCGGCATGCTACCGATGGCTCGTCGAGCAGGCTTCGGGACGCGAACGCGGACGCGTGCGCGTCACGCAGCGACGTCGGCGAGACCGTGCGACTCGAACAGCGCGGCCCACCGGTCGATCACCTGGCACAAGCACTCGTCGACGAGGGACTCGGCGACGAGCGAGCGAGCGATGTCTCCCGCGAACCGAGCGACCTCGGTCACCTCGCCATCGGGCAGCGCGCGCTCACCGCGCTCGGCGGCCTGGACGACGAGGCGTCGTGCGGTCGCTGCGGCCAACCCGGCCTCACGGCTGCGGTGCGCAGCACGCAGACTGCGATCGACTGCGAGAAGGACCTGCCACTGCTCGACTTCGTCCGACACCGAGTCGGCCAGCGAGCGGTGTGCCACCGCGATCGCGTCGATCTCCTCGGAGGTCAACCGCTCGATGCACTCGGCGAAGCGCCGCACATCCATGCGCTTCCCTTCGGCAGCAGGCGGTGGGGTGTGATGGGTCATTCGGCTCTCCAACGCTGCAAACGCGCTGTGAGTGCCCTGAGGAGCGAGATTCAGTGCAGATCCGCGTCGATCTTCAACCAGGTGCAGGCGGAGTAGCCGCGAGCTCGTCGGCGACGCCGTCGAGGAGGTCGGTCTCCGACACGATGCACTCCTTCATCTCGAGCCGCCGCATCACCGCGAGGAGCACGCAGCAACCTCCCACGATGATGTCGGCACGGTCTCGCTGCAAGCCGGGGTTGTGCACGCGATCGGCGAGGCGCTCGGTCGCGAGGGTGCGGAAGACCTCCTCAGCGGCCGGCCGGGTGAGGACGAAGCGATGCAGCGCGTCCCGGTCGTACTCGAGCAGGCCGATCTCGACTGCCGCGACCGTGGTGATCGTGCCGCCGGTGCCGAGCAAGGTCGCCGCGTCGCGCACGGCCGGCATCTCGCGCAGCACATCGTCCAGGTGGGCGTCGACGAGCGAGATCGCGTTGCTCAGCTCCTCGGGCGCCGGTGGATCGGAGTGCAGCTGCTGCTCGGTGAGACGGACGCTGCCGATGGGGAACGAGATCGCTCCCGCGAACTCGGTCGTGCCGATCGAGAGCTCGGTCGAGCCACCGCCGATGTCGAGCACGAGGAACGGCCCGAGCGCCTCGTCGAACTCGCTCGTGGCGCCCATGTACCCGAGCCGGCCCTCTTCGGAGCCTGCGAGGACGTCGACGGGGAAGCCGAGCACGTCGGTGGCCCGAGCGACGAACTCGCCCCCGTCACTTGCCTCTCGGACGGCCTGCGTCGCGATCGCCCGCATGCGCCGCGCTCCGTGCGCCTCGATCAGGTCGCGGTATTCGGCGAGCGCTACGAGCGTGCGCCTCACACCCTCCTCGTCGAGCCTCCCGGTGCGGCCCAAGTCCCTGCCGAGCCGCGTCGTGACAAGGCGACGCTCGAGCGCGACCGATCCGGCCCGCACCAGCAGCCGGGTCGAGTTCGTGCCGCAATCGACCACCGCCACGGGCGCCGCGAGCGACGGCACTAGCGGTCGAGCTCCGCGGCGACCCAGCGCCCGACGGGATCGTCGAGCCCGGCGAGATGCGCGGCGTAGTGCGCGTGCAGGCACTTCACGCCGACGCGGGTGCCGCCGACACCGCCGGACGGACGGGGCCCGACGTGGCGTGGGGGCAGCGCCGCGTCACGGTCCGCGGCGTAGCGATCGTGCGCCGCAGCGATCTCGTGTGGATCGATGGCGCGCTCCGCGGCGCGCACGCCTCCTCCCGCTTCGAGCCGGCTCACGGCCTCGACCTCGGCACGGCCGACGAGCCAGTAGCGAGTCGGCATCGGAGTGCCGTCGTCGAAGAGCGGCGCGTTGCGAATGACCACCGGGCTGCCCTGCGCGTCGCGGACGACGACATCGAACGCGCAACGCGGCGCTCGACCGAGCAGGTCCGTGACGGCAGCGACGTCGCTCACTTACTCGCGATGGCGATGCCGCAGCCGACGGATGAAGAGGAAGAGCAGCAGCCCGCCGATCGCGATGGGGACGAGCCGCTTCGCGACCGGTGCGCCCGCGTGACCGACGAGGTCGACTGGCTCGGGTTCGGGATGATCGAGCCGCCGGATGATCGGTGTGGGCTCGCTCTCCGCGCCCGACGCCCCAGCTGCCTCCGCTCCCGGATGTGCGACGGGCGCCGTGGCGTGCGCGGGCTCGCCGGTGAGGATCGTGGTCTCGAGCTGCTCGACGAACTGGTTGAGCAGCTTCGTGCTGACGTCGGCCATGATGCCGCGGCCGAACTGGGCGACCTTGCCCGTGACGGTGAGGTCGGTGTGCACCCTCACGTTGGTGCCGGTGCCGTCGGGCTCGAGCGTCGCGGTGATCATCGCCGACGCGTTGCCCTGTCCCTTCGTGTCGCGGCCCTCGGCCTTGAGCACCGCCTTGTGGTTGACGTCGTCCTTCTCGACGAACGTCGCCTTGCCCTTGTACTGCGCGGTGATCGGGCCGACCTTCACCTTCACGATGCCGCGGTACTCGTCGCCCTCGATCTCCTGGAGCTGCGCCCCCGGCAGCGCCGGCGCGATGCGCTCGACATCCGTGAGCACGTTCCACGTCTCATCGACCGGACGTTCGACCCTGAACTCGTTGGTCAGCTCCATCGGCGCAGGTCCTCCAGCGTGTCGACGTCTGCGGGATCGCCGGAGCACGCTACTTCGCTCACGAGATCGGGCCGTCCTCGCATGAGCACCCTCGCGCCCTCGTCGCCCTCGGTGGGCAGCAGCGGCCAGATCTCCCGAGCCAG
>DATKAS010000186.1:0-10486 GCA_035497855.1 Acidimicrobiales bacterium | reverse complement strand
ACGGCGATCGTCGACGAGTGGCTCGGCGGCAAGGAGGAAGAGCTCCGCACCGAAGGTCGCCGTCTCCTCGCGATCGACGTGGAGTCGCTACCCAGCCCGAAGCTCGCCGATCTCATCGACGAGGCGTGCGCGTACGCGACGAACGCCTGGTGGTGGCACTTCCGACTGCACGGCGCCGCTGTGTGGCACCTCGGGGTGCTCGGGCTCGAGCTCGAGCGCGACCACGGCTGGACCGACATCGAGTTCGCCGATCTGTTCACGGGGCTCTCCGACACGAGCACCGCACCGGGTGCCGCGCAGGACGCGATCGTGCACCTCATCGCCGATGCCGGGGGGCTCGACGCGCTGGCGGCCGCGACGTCGATCGACGACGTCCGGCGCATCTCGTCGCGCGTGAGCACCGCGATCGACGAGTACCTCGACACATGGGGCTTGCGCGCGATGCGCTACGAGGTCGCGTACCCCACCGTCGCCGAGCACCCCGAGTGGCTGCTGCGCCAGCTGCAGACCCATCGCGCTCGTCCCGCCGGCGACGACGCCGCTCGCCGAGCAGCCGCGGAGCGTCGTCTGCTCGACACGTTGGGCGACACCGACGCGACGCGCGCCCGGCTCGCGTCGGCGCGGCGCACCTTCCCCGTGCGCGAGAGCAACGAGTTCGCCAGCGTCGGCCTCCCGATCGCGGTCTTGCGACGACTCGGGCTCGGCGCGGGGCGCCGCCTCGTGCGAAACGGCAACCTCGAACGGCCCGACGACGTGTTCGACCTCACCGTCTCCGAGGTGACGTCGCTCCTACGCGCCGCTCCGCTCGCTCCGACCGACCCGGTGCTGCGCGCCCGGACGCGGCGAGACGCGCGCCTCGCCGCAGACGAGCGCGAGGCGCCGCTGCTGATCGGCCCCGCGTCGGGTGCGGCGATCGCGGCCCCGGACATGAGCGGCTTCCCGGTCGAGATCGCGAATGGCGTCAACGCGATGGTCTGGTACACGCGCAAGATCATCGGCGACGAGGGCGCCGCACGCGAGCCGTCGAAGGACGTGCAGGGCCTCGCGGTCTCGTCCGGCACCTACGAGGGCACCGCGCGCGTCCTGCTCGACGAGAGCGAGCTCGAGCGCATCGAGTCGGGCGACGTGCTCATCTGCCCCATCACGTCACCCGTGTGGTCGATGGTGTTCCCCGCGCTCGGCGCGCTCGTGTGCGACACGGGCGGCGCGCTGAGCCATCCGGCGATCATCGCTCGCGAGTTCGGCATCCCCGCGGTCGTCGGCACGGGGAACGCGACGATGGCGATCCCCGACGGGGCGACCGTGCGCGTCGACGGCGATCACGGCACGGTGTCGGTCGTCTAGGACGCGGCGGCGTGGCTCGCGGTCGCGTCGAGCCAGCTGGCGTGGAGGCGGGCGTACACGCCGCCGTGCGCGAGCAGGTCGACGTGACGACCGTGCTCGACGAGCCTCCCCTGGTCGAAGACCAACACGACGTCTGACCGTTCGGCCGTCGACAGGCGGTGGGCGATCGTCACCGACGTGCGGCCCCGGGCAAGGCTCTCGACGGCTCGCGCGAGCCGCCCCTCGATCGCCGCGTCGACCGCGGGCGTCGCCTCGTCGAGGATGAGGCAGACCGGGTTCGCGACGTACGCGCGTGCCAGTGCGACGAGCTGGCGCTCGCCGACCGACAGGTGCTCGCCACGCTCCCCTACGCGCGTCTCGAGGCCGTCGGTGAGAGCGTCGACCCACCCTTCGAGGCCGAGCTCGACGAACGCGAGCCGGACCGCGTCGTCATCGGCGCTCGGGCGGCCGAACCGCACGTTCTCCGCGATCGTCGTGTCGAAGAGGAACGCGTCCTGGGGCACCATCACGAGCGACGATCGCAGCGAGGTGCGCTCGATGTCGCGCAGGTCGACACCCGCGATGAGGATGCGACCCTCGGTCGGGTCCGCGAGCCGGGTGAGCAGCTTGGCGAACGTGGTCTTCCCCGAACCGGTTGCGCCGACGACCGCGACGCTGGTGCCCGGGTCGATCACGACCGACACGTCGCGCAGCGCCGGCTCCGGCGTCTCGTCCGATCCGGGGCGCGGTCGGTACGAGAACGACACGTGCTCGACCACGATCGAGGGTGGGCCGGCAGGCAGCACGACGCCGGGATCCGGCTCGACGATGTCGATCGGCGTGTCGAGCAGGTCGAGCACTCGCCTCCACCCCGAAACCGCGGTCTGGGTCTCGTCGAGGATCTCGGTCACCTCTGCCACCGGCTCGAGGAAGCGGTTCACGAGCAGCATGAAGCCGATGAGCTCGCCCGCAGTGAGCCCCGACGCGGGCCCCATGATCACGCCGACCACGACGACCGCGCTGACGGTGAGGACCGCGAAGAGCTCGCCAGAGGGGAACATCAGCGCGTTCAGCGTGCTGGCCCGCACTCCAGCGCGCCGCTCCGACTCGATCGCCGCGCCGATGTGGGCGGTCGTGGACTCGGTCGTGCCGTAGCTGCGGATCACCGCGGCGCCCATCACGACCTCCGACACGACGGTCAGCAGCTCTGCCACGCGGATGCGGAGCAAGTCGTACGCCGCGATCAGCCGCTTCTGCAGGACGCGCAGGAGGAACGGCAACGGCGCGCTCGTGACGAGCGCGACGAGCGCGAGCTTCCAGTTGAAGACGAACATCGTGATCAGCACCGCGAAGATCACGAGCCCGTTCACCACCCACGCGATCCCGCCCCACTTGAAGAACTGGCTGAGCGTCTCGACGTCGGTGGTGACCCGGCTGACCAGCGCGCCGCGGCGCTCCTCGGCGTGATGCGCGATCGAGAGCCGGTGGATGTGGCGGAACGCCCGGGTGCGCAGCCCGAACAGCGCGTGCTCGCCGGCGCGTGCGAGCCTGCGCGCGGCGAGCATCGTCGAGACCGTCGCGACGACCGCTACCACCGCGCCGATGATCGAGAGGCTGACGACTCGGGGCACGTCGATCGAGCCGTCGTTGAAGCCCTTGTCGATCACCTGCTGCACGAGCACGGGGATGACCACACGGCCGGCCGCGCCCACGCTCGCGAGGAGGATCGTCACGCCGATGCCCTCGCGCAGCTCCGGGCTCGCGCGCCAGCCTCGTCGCATGATCCCGAGCACCGAGTCGGTGGATTGGTTCATCGGTCTGCGCGATCTCGTTCGTAGGACTCGACGAGACGGCGGTAGCGAGGCTGGCGGGCGAACAGCTCACGGTGGCTGCCGTAGTCCGCCACGCGGCCCCGGTCGAAGAACAGCACGTCGTCCGCGAGGGCGATCGTCGAAGGCCGCGACGCAACCGTTATCACCGTGCCAGAGAGCTGGTTCGACAGCCCCGTGAGGATGCGCGCTTCGGTCGTCGGATCGACGCTCGACGTCGCGTCGTCGAGCATGAGCAGCTGTGGCTCGCGGGCGAGCGCACGAGCGAGCGCGACCCGCTGGCGCTGCCCGCCCGAAAGGGTTACCCCACGCTCGCCGATGACCGTCGCCCACCCGTGCGGCAAGTCGTCGACGAACTCGTCGACCTGCGCGATGGAGGTCGCGCGTGCGATCGCGTCGTGGTCGAGGCCCGCGCCGAGGTCGATGTTGTCGAGCAGCGAGCCCGCGAACAGGAACGGCTCTTGGAATACGAGCGCGACAGCACGGCGCAGGTCCGCGTCGGGGAGACGGGACAGGTCGACGCCGTTCAGCGTGATCGCTCCCGAGTCGGGCACGAGCAGGCGGTCGAGCATCGCCATGAAGGTGCTCTTGCCGGCTCCGGTGGCGCCGACGATCGCCACGATGCGCCCTGGTGGGATCGTGACGTCGACGTGGTCGAGGACGTTGCGGGTCGCGTCGTAGCGGAACGTGACAGCGTCGAATCGCACCGCGATCGGGCCAGCCGGCAACGGCGCCGTGCTGTCGACACCGAGGTGGCGGGCACGATCCACCTCCCCGGCCAGCACCCCACGCACCCGGTCGTCGCCGGCAACCGAGCGCGGCAGGTCGCCGAGGACGAACCCGATCAGGCGCAGGGGCCAGACCATGAACCCGAACAGCGTCACGAAGCTCACGACGTCGCCGGTTGTCACCGCGCCCTGCGACACCCGCCAGGCGCCGAGCGCGACGAGGAGGATCGTCGCGAGCGAGGGGAGCGAATCCAGCACCGCGTCGAAGCCCGCCCGCAGCATCGCGACGCGGATGTTCGCATCGCGGAGGCGCTCGGCCTCCGCCGCGAACCGAGCCGATTCCGACTCCTCCGCTCCGAGCGCCTTCACGACGATCACGCCGTCCACGCTTTCGTGCACGACGTTCGACACGTCGCCGATGAGGCTCTGGGCGTGCGCGGCTGGCCCCTCGGTGCGGCGCTGGTAGACGACGTTCAACACGGTGATCGCGGGGAACAGCAGCAGGGCCACGAGCCCGAGCACCCAGTCCGACGCGAACATCCAGACGGTTGCGATCACGACGAGCATCACCGTGCCGCACGCGTAGGGAAGCGGGCCGAGCACCTGTGAGGACGCTTCGGCATCGGACTGCACGTGTGCGAGGAGCTCACCGGTCGGGTTCTCTTGGAAGTACGCGAGCGGCTCGTCTTGATACCGGGCGACGACCCGCTGACGCAGGATCGCCGCCACCCCCATCTGCGTGCGTCCGGCGTTGACCCGACGCAGCACGACACCGCAGGCGCGCACGAAGCCGACGACGACCAGCGCCGCGACCCCAGCGATGACGGCATCGGTGCCGACGTGACCGTCGTCGAACCGTGGGGTGATGACGTGATCGACGATCCATCCGAACACGAACGACTGGGCGACGGTGCCGACCGCGAAGATCGCGGCACCGCACACCGCGATCGTGAACGTCTTCGGTTTCAGCGCCACATGGCGGCGCACCATCTGCGCGCCGCGCCGCACCATCGCGCCGCTGACCCCCTGCGGGGGCGCGTCAAACGAAGCTGCGACATCGGGCACGGCTTCCCATTGTGCCAACCTTTCGTCGTGAAATCCGCCGACTTCGGACTGCTCATGCTGCGAGCCACCGTCGGGCTCACGGTCATGGCGCACGGCTACAACAAGCTGTTCGGGGGCGGCCGCTTGCCGGGCACCGCGCGGTGGTTCGAGAGCATGGGGCTGCGCAACGGGTGGCTCCAGGCCCGCCTGGCCTGCACGACCGAGCTCGGGGCCGGGTTGCTGTTCGCGCTCGGGCTGCTCACACCGCTCGCCGCGGCCGGCCTGATCGGCCTGATGACCGTCACGATCCTGGTCGACCACCGCTTCAACGGGTTTTTCGTGTTCCACAAGGGTGAGGGCGTGGAGTACGTCACAGTGCTGGCCGTCGCCGCCGCCTCGGTCGCGGCGATCGGGCCGGGCACCGCCTCGCTCGACCACGCCTTCGGCTGGGACCAGCGCAACGGTTGGACGAGCCTGGCGATCGCCGTGGGCCTCGGCGTCGGTGCCGCCGTCTTGCAGGTGGCCCTGTTTTGGCGCAACCCTCGCAAGGTGGCGAGCGCGTGATGCCAGAGACATCCGAGACGAAGGCAGGGTTCAAGTGGACCCCGACCGCCGTGGGGCTGCTCGTCGCCGTGATCCTCATCGCGTTGATGTGGGCGTTCATCCTCTCGCCGTGGTCGAAGCGCGGCGGCGTGCCCACCACCCTGAAGGACACCGCGTACACAGCCTCCGCCGAGCAGGCGTGCGCGGCGACGCAGGCTCGCATCAAGCAGCTGCCGAAGGCGGAGACCGCGAAGTCTCCCGAGGAGCGTGCCGGTGTGCTCGACCAGGCCAACGCGATGGTCGCCGACCTCGTCGACGAGCTGCACGCGCTGCAGCCCAAAGTCGTGGACGATCGGCAGTACACCGAGCAATGGCTCACCGACTGGGACAGCTACCTCGCCTCGCGGCAGGCCTACGCCAAGCTCCTCGCGACCGGCAAGGACGGTCGCTTCACCCTGCAGGCCGAGGGCGGCCACGCGATCACCGAGCGCATGGACGGCTTCGCGGTGCTGAACCACATGCCGTCGTGTCAGGTGCCCTTGGACGTCGGCTGATCCGCACGGGCCCACACCGCGCCGTCCCACTCGCGGATCGGCTTCGCGGGAGCGCCGGCCGCGACGCAGTTGTCCGGGAGCGTCCCCGACACGACTGACCCAGCCGCGACGGCCACGTGCCGGCCGATCTGGGAGCCCGGGAGCACGACGGTGCCGTGACCGAGCCACGAGCCCGACCCGATCGACACCGGCCGCTCGGGCTGGCTCTGGCGTGAGATCGGCACCGACACGTCGTCGTACGCGTGGTTCTGATCCGTGATGTACACGTAGTGGCCGGTCCACACGTCGTCGCCGATCGCGATCGACAGGTGACCGACGATGCCACTTCCCTTCCCGATGAGGCACCGGTCACCGATCGACACGACGGGATCGCTCACCGGCACCTGACCCGGCACCATCCCGGCGGACAGGCTCACGTGCGGGCCGATCAACGTGCCGGCACCGATGTGGATGTACTGCTCGTTGAAGAGCGCGACGGCGGGGAAGCAGATGACGCTGCCCTCCCCGAACGCGCCGAACCGGCGTCCCCTGCGGCTGCGAGGACCGATGGAGCCGAGCTCGACGACGGCCTCCCATCCCCACTGCACGACCTCGGCAGTGGCGCGCTTGAGGGCACCGCGGATCTGGTCGATCGGCCCGGGCGGAGGGTCGCCGCGCTGCAGCATGCGCGGCGAAGGTACCGTCCGATTCATGGCCGAGCACATCCAGACGCGCATCGAGACCACGCACGGGACGCTGTCGGGATCCTCGCATCGGGGTGTGCACGTCTTCCGTGGCATCCCGTTCGCCGCGCCGCCGGTCGGATCGCTGCGCTTCCGTCCGCCCCAACCCCTGGCGCCGTGGACGGGAGTGCGTGAGGCGATCTCGTTCGGTCCGATGGCTCCCCAGCCGGCGTCGGCCCTCGAGGCGATCGCAGGCAGCGTGGCGCTCGGCCAGAGCGAAGACTGCCTGACCCTGAACGTCTGGTCGCCGGGGTGCGACGGCGCGAAGCGGCCCGTCATGGTGTGGATCCACGGTGGTGCGTTCACGACGGGCACCGCCGCGACGCCCTGGTACAGCGGCACGACGACGGCGCTGCACGGCGACGTCGTGGTCGTGACGACGAACTATCGCTTGGGCGCGCTCGGCTTCACCCATCTCGCCGATCTCGGCGGCGAGGCGTGGGGATCGTCGGCGAACTGCGGGATCCTCGACCAGATCGCCGCCCTCACGTGGGTCCGCGAGAACATCACCGCCTTCGGCGGCGATCCCGGGAACGTGACGATCTACGGCGAGTCGGCAGGCGGCTGCAGCGTTGCGACTCTCCTCGCCACACCGGCGGCGAAGGGGCTCTTCCACAAGGCGATCGTGCAGAGCGCGTCGTTCGCTCAGGTGCGCACACGTGACGCGGCCACCGAGCGCGCCGAGCTCCTGCTCGACGACATCGGGGTCGGTCGCACGCAGCTCGACCGTCTGGCCGACGTGCCGATCGACGTGCTCCTCGCCGCGCAGTCTCGGCTGAGCGCGCGACGGTCTCCGACGTTCAACGGCGCAGACATGCAGGCGTTCAGCCCCACACCCGACGGCATCTCGCTCCTCGACGAACCGATCGCCGCGGTTGCGGCGGGGTCGGCAGCCGACGTGCCCGTGATCATCGGGACGAACCAGGACGAGATCAAGCTCTTCGCCGTGTGGGACGCAGCGCTCGCGACGATCGACCGCGACACTGCGATCCGCCGCCTGCGACGGATGATCGGTGACGACGCTGGGCGCGTGTTCGACGCGTACGCCGCGAGTCGTCCTGGAACGCCGGCGAGCGAGATCTCGATGGCGATCGCGACGGATCGGACCTTCCGCCTCGACGCGATCGCGATGGCCGACGCGCAGCACGCCGCGGGCGCGCCGACGTACATGTACCTCTTCACGTGGCAGAGCCCCGCGCTCGACGGTCGACTCGGCTCGTGCCACGCGCTCGAGATCCCGTTCGTCTTCGACAACGTGCACCAGCCCGGCGTCGAGCTGATCACTGGCGGCGGCGACGATCGTGCGCCCCTCGCCCGGCTCATGAACACGACGTGGACGACCTTCGCCCGCACCGGATCGCCCGACAACGCCACCCTCCCCAGCGCATGGCCGACCTACGACCCGGCCCGACGGCCGACCATGGTCTTCGACGACCAGGTCAGGGTGGTCGCAGATCCCCTGGCGAGCGACCGGCGCGCCTGGTCCCCAGACTGACGCTCAAGCCCCCGTACGCTCTCAGCCGAAGTGTTGAGAGTGAAGCCGACCCGCCGCCCGGCTCTCGCAGCCGTCTTGGCGCTCGGCCTCCTGGCGTCGTCGACCCACGCGGACGTGGCCGGCGCGCAGGACGCGCCGAGCCCTCCGAGCTCCGACCCCGCCCCGTCGACGAGCGCGCCCGCCGAGTCGACGTCGAGCTCGGCTGCGCCTGACACGTCCGCGATCGCGCCGACGACCGTGTCGACCACCGCGTCGGAGGTGCACGAGCGGCCGGAGGCCGACGGTGCGACGACCACCACCGGTGGGGCTTCCACGACCGCGGTGACCGACACGACGGTCGCGCCACCTCCGCCGGACGGCGTGGTCGAGGGACAGACCGAGAGCGTGCCGATCGTCGCGCCTGCGCTCGTCGACCTCCCGGTGCGCGGCAGCAGGCCTGCGCGTGTGGTCGCCGGTGTGCCGGCTCGCGTCAATGCGCTCATCAGCGAGGCGAAGGACGCGTATGACGAGACGGTCGCAACGCTCGACGAGGCCGAATCGCGCAACGCGGTGACCACCGCGGAGCTCGCACAGGCGCAAGCGCGCGTCGACCGGTTGTCGATCAAGGAGCGGGCCGCGCTCGATCAGCTGTCAGAGGCGCGACGGTTGTTCGAGACGCGCGTGCAATGGGCGTACACGCGAGGACCCACCGTGTCGCTCGAGGGGTACCTGCAGTCGCGCGATGCCGAGCAGCTGACCGACCGGCGCCTGTTGGTGCAGTTCGTGCTCGAGCAGGACACCGACGCGGTGCACCGGTACCTCGACCTTCGCGACTCGGTCGATTCCGCCGTGTCATCCGCCGAGGACATGCTGAGCGCGGCACAGCATGCCCACGCGACGACGCAGATCGCTGAGGACGCCGCCCGCGGCGACGTGGCGCTGACGACGTTGACGCTCGGCTTGTGGAACCGGACCAAGAAGGGGATGACCGACCTCGTGTTCCCGGTCATCGGTCCCCACGCGTTCGGGTCGGACTTCGGCGCGCCGCGCATGGTGGGCACCCCCTACGAGCACAAGCACGAGGGCAACGACATCGCCGCTCCCCTCGGCGCGGAGCTCGTGTCGGTCGAACCGGGGATGGTGGTCGCGATGGGCACCGATCGCCTCGGCGGCATCAAGCTGTGGCTCGCGGGTCGGAGCGGCACGTACTACTACTACGCCCACCTCTCGAAGTTCGCCGACAACGTGCACGAGGGTGACATCGTGCCCGCGGGGTTCGTGGTGGGATTCGTGGGGAACACGGGGAACGCTGCTGGCGGCATCCCCCATCTCCACTTCGAGATCCATCCGAACGGCGGGCCCGCGGTCGACCCGTATCCGTACCTCGTCGCCGCGGATCGCCGGCAGCGGCTCGCGAAGTGGCCGTGACACCCGCTTCCTCCGCGTCGTAGTCGGGCAGCTCGGGATACCAGCGCTCGCTGCTCTCGAAGAGCATCGGGTCGACCGACCGGTAGCGCGCGATGAGATCCTCGGGGTTCCACCTCGACGGCGGGTTGAGAGGCGGCGCACCGAACCTCCCGGCGCGGGGACGAAAGCCGCCGGACCGGCGGTAGGTGCCGCGCTTGGTGCGCACGACGCGGCGCTTCTCGACCTCGTAGCCGAGCGCGTCGGCCAGGCGCTTCACGCCATTCGGACCTCCGACGACGTAGCCATGCAGGTGAAGGTGGGTGTGCAGCTCGGACAGCGGGAGCTCGCCGTAGCGCGACAGCAGGGCCAGGCAGACCGAGCGCAGGCGCCGGCCGTAGAGGGCCTCGGCCCCGTTGCGGATCGGCGGGAGCGGTCGCTCGTCCGGGCCGGGCGGGCGGCGACCATGGTGGTGCGGGACGATGGGCCACACCGTGTCGCGGAGCTCCTTCGCTCGGGCGACGAGGGTGCGCCGGTGCTCGGCCCGTGCGATCGCGTCGGCGTCGAGCGTTGCGATCTGTGTGAGGAGGGCGTCGAACTCGGTCATGAGCTTCGCGTGCTCGGGACGGCGCAGGCCGGAGTAGAAGCGGAGGAAGAACAGGTCGCCGGCGTCGCAGCTGCCGCGCTGTTGCATGTCGGTGCTCCCGGACTCGGGGTGCCGTGAGGGCCGGACCGCCGGACCCGATCGCTCCGCCCAGCATGCCTGAGGGGTGCGACATTCCCCCGGCGCGTGAGCGGCGATTCGACATCGATTCGCTGCTAACGGGTCAGGGGACTTCTCGGCGTGGGAGGAGGGCCCTGAGAG
>DATKAS010000185.1:0-4701 GCA_035497855.1 Acidimicrobiales bacterium | reverse complement strand
ACCGGGCACACCGTCGTCGCATACGCGGTGCACAACGGCGTGTGCCTCGTCTCCCCCGACCCGATCGGGCCCGCCACCGAGCGTGCTGACGCGTGGGCCGACTTCTGTGCCTTCGCCGACACGAACGGCTGGTCGGTCGCGATCATGGCGGCGAGCGCGAGCTGGCTGTCCACCTACCAAGCAATGGGGATGCGCGCGATCTACCTCGGTGACGAGGCCATCGTCGACTGCGGGTCGTTCACGCTGGCCGGTGGGGCCATGAAGAGCCTGCGGGGTGCCTACAACCGCCTGTCGAAAGCCGGCTTCACCGTCGAGCTGGCGAACCCCAACGACCTCGACGACGAGCGTCGCCGCGAAGTGCTCGAGCTCCTCCCCGAGACCCACCGCGGCGCGATCGAGCGAGGGTTCTCGATGACGCTCTCACGCGTGTTCGATCCAGACGACGAGGGCCTGCTCCTCGCACTCGCGCGTGATGCGCAGGGTCGGGCACAGGCCGTGTGCCAGTTCGTGCCGTGCGCGGAGATCCGCGGCTTCTCGCTCGACCTCATGCGGCGCCGTCACGACGAGCACCTTCCGAACGGGGTGATCGACTTCGTGATCATCGAGACCATCGCGTACCTGCGCCAGCAGGGCTACGAGGGGCTCGGGCTCAACTTCGCAGTGTTGCGCGCGGTCGTGTCGGGCGAGCGAAACGAGAGCGCATGGCACGGCATCGAGCGCCGAGTGCTCGCTCGACTGAGTGAGTCTGCACAGATCGAGTCGCTGTGGCGGTTCAACGCGAAGTTCCATCCCGAGTGGCAGCCGCGGTGGGTCGTCGTCGACGCGGTCGAGCACGTGCCCGCGCAGGGGTTCGCCATCGCGGACGCCGAGTCGATCTGGGAGCTACCCGTGGTCGGCGGCCTCATCGAGCGTCGGGCACGCCGTCGCGCTGCTGCGGTGACCTGACTGCGCCCAACTGCTGCAGCAGGCCCATGAGCGTGCGATCGAAGCGCTCGAACATGAGGTTGATGATCGGACGCGTCAAATGGAGGCGTCGGATCGTTCCCGGACGGCGGTCATCACAACGGAGAAGCACCTGAACGACCGTGCCTCCATTTCCATCATCAGCGAACTCAGCGGTCTCCGTCATCGCCGGCGGTGCGAGCGGGCCGCGCTTGGTGGGGGTCCGCGTCGTCGTGAACGAGCGGTAGGGCTGCCAATCGACGTAGCGGGCGAGCGAAGCGCCACCGAGGGCGCCGTGCGCGCAGTGGAACTCTGCGCCGACGCCGATGCGCCCTTCGTCGTTCGGTGTCGAGTCGAGCGACTTGATGTCGCGCTGCCACCGCAGCCGCTTGTCGGGATCGGTGAACCAGCTCCACGCGTCGGCGGGCGCGATGGGAAGGTGGAATTCATGGCGGATATCAGCCTCGTCGGCGACCACGCGACGCTTGGAGGCCTCGACATGTGCGGCGAAGATCGGGGCGAGATCGCGGACGCCGCACGCCACCCGCCCGATTCCGGCGACGTCCTCCTCGTGGGCGATCGTCCGCAGCCCAGGCGGCAGGTGGGCGAGCGCCTCCTTGCTGATCAGCACGTATGCCTTCACGCCGGTGCGATCGATGACGTTGTTCTTCGAGAGCCGATGGACGACGATCACCGCGGTACCGACGAGGTCCTCCGTCGCTCCGAGCTGCTGGCGTCCGTACTCCCCCGCGTGGACGATGAACTTGAGGTCGAGATCGGCGATGTGAGAGCAGGCGCGGCATTCGCACGTCGTCGACCGCACCACGTCGGTGCGGTGGTCCGCGAACGCGCAGTAGCACGCCTCGAGCTGCGCTACGAGGTCCGCACCGTCGGCTTCGTCGAGCGGTGCATGGCAGAAGACCGCGTCTCCCTCGACCTTCACCAGCTGGAGCGGCGAGCCGAGTGACTCGATGAGCCCGCCAAGGAGGTCGTTCAGGACGCCGACCGCGTGGTCGAGCTCGACGCCGGTGAGGTAGTCGGTGTAGCCCGATATGTCGGCGAGGACGAGAAATCCCGAGACTGGTGGGCCCACGTCGACATGTTCGCATCTCGAGTCACGCGCGGATGCTGCGGTGGGATGATGGCGTGGTGGAAGGCCGCGGCGACCTCCCGAGCGGCATCGTCACCTTCGTGTTCACCGACATCGAAGGCTCGACTCGGCTGATCCGCCGGCTGGGCGAGCGCTACGACGCCGTGCTGGAGCGTTACCGCGATCTCCTGCGCGCGACGTGGTCCGAGCACGGGGGTCGCGAGGTGAGCGTCGAAGGGGATGGCTGCTTCGTCGCCTTCGCGGACAGCGCTGCCGCGGTCGCCGCGTGCGGCGACGCCCAGCGCCGCCTCGGGGAAGAGCCGTGGCCCGCGGACGGCGTCGTGCGGGTGCGCATGGGCGTCCACTGTGGTCTGGCGTCGCCGAAGGACGGTGACTACGTCGCGCTCGCGGTGCATCAGGCGGCACGAGTCGTCGCTGCCGGACACGGAGGGCAGGTCATCGTCTCCGATCAGGCCGCCGAGCGAGCTCCTGACACGCGGCCGTTCGAGCTGCTCGCGCTGGGCCGCTATCGCCTCCGTGACTTCGACGAGCCGGTGCTCCTCCACTCCCTCGTCGGGCCTGGCATCGCCTCTGAGTTCCCCGCTGTCCGCGCCGTTCCCGCGGACGGTCACAACCTTGTCCGTTCGCCCACGTCGTTCATCGGCAGAGCTCGCGCGCTCGACGACATCCGGCACCAGCTCGGACCCGGCAAGCTCGTGACGCTCGTGGGGCCGGGCGGCGTGGGCAAGACGCGCCTCGCGGTGGAAGTGGGCGTCGCGGTCGCGCCGGAGTGGGCCGAAGGAGTGTGGCTCGTCGACCTCGCCGGCGTCGGCGAGGGAGCGCTCGTGGTCGGCGCGGTCGCCTCCGCTGTCGGCGCTCCGAGCGGCTCGCAAGCAGACCGCCGCAACGCGCTCGTCGAGCATCTGCGCCCACGGCGTGCGCTCCTGGTGCTCGACAACTGCGAGCACCTCGCGGCGGACAGTGCGGCCCTCGCGCAGACGTTGCTCGCGTCGTGCCCTTCGGTCGGGCTGCTCGCGACGAGCAGGGAGCCACTCGGCGTCCCAGGCGAGGTGCGCGCGCGCATCGACCCGCTGGACGTGGAGATGCCCGGTCCGTCGACGTGGCCTCCCGCGGTCGACCTCTTCGTCGAGCGGGCACGAGCTGCACGGCCTGACCTCGTGGTCGACGACACCAACATCGAGGTCATCGCGGCGATCTGCCAGCGGCTCGACGGGCTTCCACTCGCCATCGAGCTCGCCGCCGCGCGGGTCACGGTGCAAACCCCGACGGAGATCCTCGGTGGGCTGAAGGATCTGACCGGGCTTCGCACCTCCGATCGCATGCGTGTCGATCGCCATCGCACCATGGACGCGTTGCTCGATTGGAGCTACCGACTGCTCGACGCGGCCGAGCAGACCGCGCTCCGTCGGCTCTCGTTGTTCGGAACGAGCTTCACCGTCGCTGCTGCAAGCGCGGCCGTTGCCGACGAGCAGATCCCGAGCGACAAAGCACCGGACCTCGTCTGGTCCCTCGTCGACAAGTCGCTCGTCGTCGCCGACCTCGCCGCGAACGCGACGCGGTACCGGCTGCTGGAGACCGTGCGCACGTTCGCCCGTGGTCACCTCGAAGCGGCGGAGCTCGAGCAGGTCGCCAGATCACTCGCCAGCTGGGCGCTCGACAGCATGGGACCGGGCGGCAAGGTCGATCTCGACTGGGTGGACGCGGTCGGCTTCGAGCTCGACAATCTCCGCTCGCTCGTTGCCCTGCGTCCGGGCGCGGACGACACGCTCGCGCAGCAGATCGCGTGCACGATCGGCCGGTATCACGACGCGGTCGGCACGTTCCGAGAAGGTGTCGACGAACTGAGTCGATACGCCGTCGACCTCCCGCAGGATTCGGTGCCGCGTCTCGCGCTCCTCACGACCCTCGCGGATCTCAACCTGCGCGTCGGGCGCAACGATGAAGTCGTCAACGTCGTGACGCTGGCCGACGACCTCCGCGGACGCCTCGAGTCGAGTGCGATCTCGGACGACGCCGACATCGACCGCGTCCGTGGCGACCTCGCGATCCGGCTCGGCGATCCGACTGCGGCGGCTGACATCGCGCGGAGAGCGCTCGAACGCGAGCTGTCTCCCCGAGGCCGCGAACGGATGTGGAACCTCCTCGGACTCGCTGCGAGCGCTTCAGGCGATCTCGACGAGGCGGCTCGGGCGTTCGGCGAATCGCTCGCAGTCGCTCCTGAACGAGGTGACGCGTTCGTGATGATCGCTCACGGCAACCTCGCCGAGGTCGCCCTTCGGATGGAAGATCTGCCCACCGCCGCGCTGCACCAGCGGATGGCACTGCGCCTGGCTGTGCAGATGGGGACCCCGTTGATGGTCGGTTACTCGCTCATCGTCGCCGCCCGCATGGAAGCCGCTGAGCGGAGATGGGCCACGGCAACGCGCCTGCATGCGCGCGCGGACGCGGTGCTCGCGGACACTGGAGTGAAGCTCTACGACGACGACTCGCGCGAGAGCGAGGCGATGTTGCTCAGTGCTCGCGACCATCTCGGTGCCGACACCTTCGAGAAGGAGCGTGCGGAAGGACGAGCGCTCCCCTTGGCAGACGCTGTCGACCTAGCGGTCGATGTCTTTCGGAGCGTGCGCATACCTCGCGGCATACAGTCC
>DATKAS010000184.1:0-10936 GCA_035497855.1 Acidimicrobiales bacterium | reverse complement strand
TGAAGGCGACACGTTCCAGTTCGACGGGAAGCACTACTCGATCTCCGACTCGCCGGCACTGCCCAAGCCGGTGCAGCAACCGCACCCCCCGATCATCGTCGGCGGCGGCGGGCCGAAGCGGACGCCGATGCTCGCGGCGAGGTACGCCGACGAGTACAACCTCGCGTTCGCACCGCTCGCTCGCTTCAAGGAGCAATGCGACCGCGTGAAGTCCGCGTGCGAAGAGATCGGACGCGACCCGCGCTCGGTTGTGCATTCGGCCGCGCTCGTGCTGTGCTGCGGCAAGGACGACGCCGAGGTGAATCGGCGTGCCGCCGCGATCGGCCGCGACGTCGACGAGCTGCGCAAGAACGGGGCGGCCGGCACGACCGACGAGGTCGTCGAGACCCTCCAGAGGTGGCGCGACGCGGGCGCGGAGCGCATGTACCTCCAGGTGCTCGACTTGTCCGATCTCGATCACCTGTCGCTAATAGCTGCGGATGTCGCGCCGCACCTGAGTTAGACCGGAGGTCGTGACCGACCTCCGCGATCTGCTCCATCACACGGCCGATCATGCGGCCGACTTCCTCGACTCGCTCGACGATCGGGCGGTCGCTGCTGCAGCGAGCTACGAGGAGATGGTCGCGGCGTTCGAAGGCGATGTGCCCGAACAAGGGCGCGACACGGTGGAGGTGATCGACGACCTGGTGCGTCGTGCGACGCCGGGCCTCGAAGGCATGCCGAGCGCGCGCTACTTCGGCTTCGTCATCGGCGGCCACCTCGATGCCGCGCTGGCGGCCGACAACCTGACTGCCGCGTGGGACCAGAACACGACGCTTGCTGCATCCACCCCGGCAGCCGCCGCATGCGAGGAAGTCGTGGGCCGTCAGCTCGCGTCCGTGCTCGGCTTGCCGCGAGACGTGTCGTACGCGTTGGTCACTGGCGGGATGATGGCGAACTTCACGGCGCTCGCAACCGCTCGACACGCTGTGCTGCAACGGCACGGTTGGGACTGTGAGCGCGACGGGCTGCAGAGCGCGCCCCGGATGCGGCTCGTCGTCGGGGAGGAGCGCCACAGCACGATCGACCGCTCGCTGCGCTACCTGGGCTTCGGCGTCTCGTCGCTCGAGGTCGTCGAGGCGGACGAGCAAGGCGCCATGCGGCCGGACGCACTGGCCCGCGTGCTGTCGTCCGGGCCGAAGGCACCCACGATCATCTGCGCCCAGGCCGGCAACGTGAACTCGGGCGCCTTCGACGCGTTCGAGCCGATCTGCGACATCGCCCACGACCACGACGCGTGGGTGCACATCGACGGTGCGTTCGGGCTGTGGGTGGCCGCGTCGCGGCACCACCGCCATCTGGTCGAGGGCTACGAGCGCGCCGACTCGTGGGCCACGGATGCCCACAAGTGGCTGAACGTGCCGTACGACTGTGGCATCGCGTTGACCGCACACCCGGGCGACCACGCTGCAGCGTTCGGGCTCCGCGCCGATTACCTCGTGTTCAGCGACGGACGCCGCGACCCGATGGACTTCACCCCCGAGGCGTCACGCCGAGCCCGAGCGTTCTCCGTCTGGGCTGCGTTGCAGAGCCTCGGCAAGAGCGGCGTCGCGTCCCTCGTCGACGCGTGCTGCGAGCGCGCGCAGCAGTTCGCCGATGCGCTTCGGGACATCCCTGGCGTCGAGATCGCCAACGACGTGGTGATCAACCAGATCGTCGTGCGGTTCCCCGGTCTCGACGGTGTGCTCGAGGCCGTGTGCGCGAGCGGTGCGTGTGTGCTGACGCCGACGACGTGGCAGGGCGAGCCCGGGGTGAGGATCTCGGTGTCGAACTGGCAGACCAGCGAAGCCGACATCGAGGTCTCGGTGGCCGCGGTCCGCGCGGCAGTCGAGGCATGTCAGGGCGCGAGCGTCAGCTGACCGTCGCCGACCACGACCTCGCCGACCACGACCGAGTCGTGCCCGTGTGCGCGGAGCACGCGCAGCGCGGCAACCTCGTCGTCGCGGGAGACCGCGACCACCATCCCGATGCCCATGTTGAACACCCGGTCCATCTCGCTCTCGACCACACGACCTACCCGCGCGATCTCGCCGAAGATCTGCGGCACCTCCCACGTCGAGCGGCGGATCACCGCATCGAGATCGCCGGGCAGCATCCTCGGCACGTTGCCCGGCAGCCCTCCCCCCGTGATGTGGGCCGCGCCGTGCAACGACACGTCGGACGCGAGTGCGGCGATCGCGGGCGCGTAGATCACCGACGGCAGCAGCAGCTCGTCGGCGAGAGCGTGCGTCGCGCCCTCCCATGCGGGAGCGTCGAGGGGGCGGCCGGCGTGATCGAGCAGCACACGACGAGCGAGGGAGTAGCCGTTCGAGCGCAAGCCTGGTGAGGGCAGACCGATCAGCACGTCACCGGCCCGCATGCGCTCGGGCGTGACGAGGTGCGCCCTCTCCACGACGCCGACCGCGAAGCCGACGAGATCGAACGCGCCCGGCTTCATCGCTCCGGGATGTTCGGCCATCTCTCCGCCGATGAGCGCGCAACCGGCCTGCCGACAACCTTCGGCCACGCCGGCGACGAGCTGCTCGACCTGCGCAGGGTCGAGCTGCCCCACCGAGATGTAGTCGAGGAACCACAGCGGCTCGGCGCCTTGGCAGGCGATGTCGTCGACGCACATCGCCACGAGGTCGATGCCGATCGTGTCGAAGCGACCAGTCGCGGTCGCGACCATGGCCTTCGTGCCGACACCGTCGGTCGACGAGACCAGCACAGGATCGTCGTACTTCCCGGTGTCCAGCGCGAAGAGCGCGCCGAACCCGCCGATGCCTCCGATGACCTCGGGCCGCGCGGTCGACGCGACGAGCGGCTTGATGCGCCGCACCGCCTCCTCTCCCGCGTCGATGTCGACGCCTGCGCTGCGGTAGTCGAGCGACCCCATCAGGCGGGCGTCGACGCGGGTGCGGACGCGGCCGCTGGGTTCTCGAGCACGCCCTTCGACAGCGTGACGGGCACAGGGACGGGGTATGTGCCGGTGAGGCACGCCGTGCAGAAGCCCGCACCGATCGCGCCCGTTGCCGCGACCAGTCGATCGAGGTCGAGGTACGCCAGCGTGTCGGCACCGACGTAGGCCCTGATCTCGTCGACGGTGAGGTTCGCGGCGAGCAGCTCACCGCGCTCGCCGGTGTCCATGCCGTAGAAGCACGGCCACCGGTACGGAGGCGACGAGATGCGCAGGTGCACCTCCGCCGCGCCGGCCTCGCGCAGCATGGCGACGATGGCGCGCGTTGTCGTGCCGCGCACGATCGAGTCGTCGACGACGACGAGCCGCCTGCCCGCGATGCTCTCGCGGAGCGGGTTGAGCTTCATGCGCACACCCCGCGAGCGGAGCTCTTGGCTCGGCGCGATGAACGTTCGTCCGATGTAGCGGTTCTTCACGAGGCCCTGCCCGTACGGGATGCCGCTGCGCCGCGCGTACCCCTCGGCCGCGGGCGTCGCCGACTCGGGCACGCCCATCACCATGTCGGCATCGACCGGTGCCTGCTCGGCGAGCTGCTCGCCCATGTGGATGCGGGCTTGGTGGACGCTGCGCCCGTAGAGCTGAGCGTCAGGACGTGCGAAGTAGACGAACTCGAAGAGGCACAGCCGCGGCTCGATGCGCTCGAGCGGGAACGGCCGCACCGAACGCGGCCCGGTCGCGTCGATGACGACCATCTCGCCGGGATCGAGCTCGCGGACGAAGTGGGCGCCGACGATGTCGAGCGCCGGCGACTCGGAGGCGAGCACCCATCCGCTGTCGAGGCGACCCAGGCAGAGGGGTCGGAACCCATTCGGGTCGCGGACGCCGATCACGTGGTCGGCATCGGCGAGCACCAACGAGAACGCCCCTTCGAGGCGCGGGAGCACCTCGTTCAGCGCGGTGACGAGGGGCGCTTCCTCCTCGGCGGTGTCGGATGGGTCTCGATGCACGAGCGCGTGCGCGAGCAGCTCGGCGATGAGGTCACTGTCGGACGTGACCGTGCCGGGGAGCATGCCGGCTTCGTCCGCGAGTGCCTCGGTGTTCACGAGGTTGCCGTTGTGACCGAGCGCGAACTCGAACCGGCCCACGTCGCGGTACACGGGCTGCGCGTTCCGCCAGGTGCTCGATCCCGTTGTCGAATAGCGCGTGTGCCCGATCGCCGCATAGCCCGTGAGCGCGGCGAGGGTGCGGTCGTCGAACGCGTTGGACACGAGGCCCATGTCCTTCACGACCGTGAGCGACCGGCCATCGCTGACGGCCATGCCCGCTGACTCCTGACCCCGATGCTGCAACGCGTAGAGCCCGAGGTAGGTGAGATGAGCGACGTGGTGACCGGGCGCGTACACACCGAAGACCCCGCACGCTTCTCTGGGAGTCTCAGCGGGAGTCTCCGCGGCCTCGACAGGAGCCTGCGGCACGAGTTCATGATGGCATGCGACCCCGCGATTCCCACGCCACCCTGGTAGACAGCCGCCGCATGGGCAGACTCGACGGCAAGGTGGCGCTCATCAGCGGCGGTGCACGGGGTCAGGGTGCCGCAGAGGCGCGCCTGTTCGCGGCCGAGGGCGCCAAGGTCATGGTCGGCGACGTGCTCGACGCCGAGGGCGACGCGCTGGCGCGCGAGCTCAGCTCGGACCAGTGCGCGTTCCGCCACCACGACGTGACCGACGAGGGTGAGTGGGCCGCGATCGTGACCGAGGCGATCGAGCGGTTCGGCGGGCTCGACATCCTCGTCAACAACGCGGGCATCTTCAAGATCCTCCCGATGATGCAGACGTCCCTCGCGGACTACCGGCGCATCAACGACGTCAACCAGGTCGGCGTGTTCCTCGGGATGCAGGCCGTCACCCCGTCGCTCGTCGACCGCGGTGGTGGCTCGATCATCAACATCTCGTCGATCGCCGGGCTTCGAGGGTCACCAGCGTCGTTCGCGTACTCGGCGAGCAAGTGGGCCGTGCGAGGCATGACGAAGTGCGCCGCGCTCGAGCTCGCCGCGTTCAAGGTGCGCGTCAACTCGATCCATCCCGGCATCATCGAGACGCCGATGGCGCAGGAGTTCCGCGACTTCGGCGTGTGGGAAGCGATCCGGGAGCGCATCCCGATGGGCGACGTCGCTTCTCCAGACGAGGTCGCGCGCCTCGCGCTCTTCCTCGCGTCGGACGACAGCGCCTACTGCACTGGCGCCGAGTTCATCGTCGACGGGGGGATGACGACCGGGCTTTGATCTCGGCAGCCAGGTTCGCGAGGTTGCGGGCCCAGATGCGGCGCAGCACCCAGGCGATCGGCACCGCGCCCACCGGCCCGCCGAGCCACCACGGCAGCTCGAGCGTCTCGTCCCATGAGAAGACCGTGCGTCCATCGGGCGTCCGCGCCAGGGTGAACCGGCCCGTGCCGGTCACGACGCCCGTGTGGCGGACACCGATCGCCTCGCCCTCCACCCAGTCGGTGACCTCCATGTGATCGGTGAGCTCGATCGGCCCGACCCGCGTCTCGCAGTCGAACGTCGTGCCGACACCACTCGTGCGGGCGGTCGTGAACCGGATCTCGACCGCGTCCTCCATCCACGTCACGTGATCGGCGATCGACGAGATCTCACGCCACACGCGCTCGGGGGGTGCGTCGATCTCGGTGCGGACGAGGACGCCGACCACTGCTCGTCCTCGGCTCGCGCCGGCTCAGACCGCGCTGCGCCGCAGCTGGCTCGCCGCGAACTCGGGCGGCGTGATGTTGATCATGACGCCCGTTCCGCGCTCGAAGCCGGCGACGCTCACGAGCTTCGGCCAGACGTGCAGGTGCCAGTGGAACTGGCGATCGTGGCGGAAGGGCGCCGTGTGGAACACGAGGTTGTACGCGACGTCGCCGAGCTCGTCTCGAAGCGTGCGGGTCGCGTCGCGCAGTGCGAGTCCGACGCTCGTGAGGTCCGCTTCGGGGGTCTGCGTGAGGTGGGCACGGTGCTCCTTCGGGATGATGAGCATCTCGTAGGGCGTCTCGCTCCAGTAGGGGCAGATCACGACGGCGTGCTCGCCTTCGAGCACGATGCGCGCGTCGTCCGCGAGCTCGGCCTCGACAGTCGCGCAGAGCAGGCAGTTGCCCTCGAACCGTGCGAACCCTGCCTCCTCCTCCAGGATCCCACCAGGGACGAACGGCATTCCGAGCAGCTGCGCGTGGGGATGCACGAGCGACGCGCCCGCTTCGCGGCCGTGGTTCACGATCGCCTGCGTGTACCGCACGACCGGGTGCGCGGCGTGCTCCTCCATGCGATCGCGCACCGCGGCCATGACGAGCGCTGTCTCGACGTCGTCGAGGTCGGCGAACGACGCCGAGTGCTGCGGTGACAGCACGAGCACCTCGTGGATGCCACTCGCCGGCGCCGAGATGAACACCGGACCGTCGTTCGTGACGGTGAGCGGCTCACCACCACTGAACGCGGGGAACAAGTTCGGGACGACGCGCACGACCCAGTCCGTGCCGCTGCCGACGCGGTAGGTCTCGAGCGCAGGCGGTGTCGCGTCCTCCGCTCCGGGGCAGAACGGGCATGGGCGCGACGGATCGGCCTCGACCTGATCGGTGCGCGGGGCGAAGTCGCTCGGTCGCTCTGCCCGCCCCGCCACCACCGTGATCCACCGGCCGGTGAGTGGGTTCAACCGCAGCCTGCTCATCGCACCCCCGAACCTAGCCCCGCGGGACTGCTGCGACCGTAGACCGAGACATGGTTCGCGCTGTCGTCGGTGTACGCGTCCTTCTCCCAGGTCGCGTGACGCTCGACGAGCTCCAGCCCCGCCGTCGAGGCCATCGCGTCGAGCTCTGCCGGCGTCGACCACCTCACCTTCCACGGCCGCAGCGTGATGCCGTCGGCACGGATCTCCACCATCTGACCCCACGCGGTCTGGCTCGGGATGTCGGCGTCGCTGATCGCGAGGAGCACGCCGTCGAGCGTGACCTTCTGCACCTCGACGACCGACGACGCTCTCGGCGGATCGTCAGGCACGAACGCGTCGACGAGGAACCGCCCGTCCTCGTCGAGCCGTTCGGCGACCGCGGCGAACGCAGCTTGCTGCTCTTCGACCGAGCACAGACCGAAGAAGGTGTTCGTCGCCACGAACACGAGGGAGAAGGGCCCGTCGGGCAGGTCGTTCGCCATGTCGCCGAGGACGGTGTGCACCTCGTCTCCGCCTGGCTTCGTGCGCAGGCGCTCGAGCATCGCTGGCGACGAGTCGAGACCCCACACTTCGAGCCCGCGCGCCGCAAGGGGGATGGCGAGCTTTCCCGTCCCGACTCCGAGCTCGAGCACACGTCCGCCGCGGGCGAGCTCGAACAGACGCTCGACCGCGGCTTCGCCTTCGGCGTCCATCGGATACCACTCGTCGTAGACGTCGGCGATCGCCTCGCCGTAGCTCTCGGGGCGGTAGCCGTCCACACAGGCATTCTGCCGGGGGCGTCATGATGGGGTGTGGCCCGCCTCGAGCCGATGACCCCGACAGGGCTGATCGACGAGGCCGTCCACGTGCTCAAGGCACGTCCGCGCACGATGATCGCGATCGCGGCGTGCTTCACGATCCCCGTCGGGGTCTTGGTGGGCTTCCTGCAACGACACGTGCTCGGCGGCGTCGCGTTGAGCGACCTCGTCAACGACCCGTCGACCACTGACGCCGCGGCCCGCAATGACAGCGGGGCGGCTGCAGCACTGGTCGCAGTGCTCCTTCCGTCGGTGCTGCTCCCGTTCATGGCTGCCGCGTACGCGCACGTCGTCGTCGGCATCCGGCTCGGGCACGAGATCGGCGCCGGCGAGGCGCTGCGCCGTTCGATCCGAAGGTGGTGGGCCCTGCTCGCGTCGTGGGTGCTCGTCCACCTGGCAGAGGGCGCAGGGTCGTTCGTCGCCATCGGCGGGGTCGTCGTGATGGCGTTCTGCCTCGTCACTGCACCCGCCATCGCGCTCGAGTCGCTCGGGCCCTTGAAGGGGATCGGCCGATCGTGGTCGCTCACGAGCCGCAGGTTCCCCGCTGCCCTCGGCCTCGGGCTCGCGTCCGGGCTCGTGGCGTACGCGCTCGGTCAAGCGCTCAACGCGGTCACCGACCTGCTCGGGCTGTTCGTCGGCCTGCGCGTCGGCTGGGTCATCGTCGCAGCAGGCCGAGCGGCCACTGGTCTCGTGATCGTGCCGATCGTGGCGCTCTCGACGGTGCTCTTCTACATCGACTTGCGCGTGCGGATCGAAGGACTCGACCTCGAGATCGCGATCACCGATCGCTTCGAGCGCGCCGCCGCCTGAACGTGGCCGCGCACGGCGTGCTCTGGGACGAGCTGCCTTCGCCCGACCACACCGGAGCCGAAGCGCGGGACGCCGCTCGCGACGTGCTCGCTCGTCCGGAGTTCCACCGGCCGGGACCGTCGATCATCGAGCGGGTCGAGCGATGGGTGTCGGACGCGATCAGCCGGGTGCTCGACGCGATCAGTGGCGCGGCGGGAGGCGGGCTGATCGCCAGCCTGATCCTCATCGGTGCGGTCGTCCTCGCGACGGTGATGATCGTGCGGTTCAGCCGTGGCGTGCAGACCGACGCCGCCCGACCCGCGGCACGCGTGGTCACCGGGCGCGGGCACAGCGCAGAGAGCTGGCGCGCGCTCGCCGAGCAGGCCGAGGCACAGGGCCTCTGGCGCGAGGCCCTGCGGTGTCGGTACCGCGCGCTGGTCGCCGAGCTCGCGGGCAACGGCGTGCTCGAGGACATGCCCGGCAAGACAACCGGCGAGGAACGGGCCGAGATCGCACGCGCCGTCCCGACCGCGTCCGGCGCGTTCTCCGACGCGACGACCCTCTTCGACGACGTGTGGTACGGCGACGCGCCAGTGGGGCGCGACCAATCCTCCAAGCTCGACGCGCTCGCTCGGTCGGTGCTCGCGGAGGTCGAGCGATGAAGCGGAGCAACGTGATCTTCTGGTTGGTGCTCGGCGTCGCGCTCGTCGCTGTCGCCCTCGCCGCAGGTGCGCCTCCCGACGACGGGACACCGCTCGATCCTCGTGCGACCGGGCCACTGGGAGCGAAGGCGCTCGTGCTCACACTCGAACAGCTCGGCGGCCGAGTCGACATCACGCCGCGCATCGACGACCAGTACGACACCGCGGTGCTGCTCCGCGACGACCTGACCGAGGACCAGCGCACCAGCCTCGAACGGTGGGTGTCTGCCGGGGGCACCTTGCTCCTCGCAGATCCGAGCTCGTCGATGCAGCCGGTCACGGTCACCGGGCGCACACAGACTGTCTTCGGCGAGGCCACGGTCGCGCGGGGCGAGTGCTCGATCCCGCCGCTCGAGCACCTCGATCGGGTCGACCCGACGGGCGGCGTCCTCTTCGATGCCGACATCGCGCACGAGTCCTGCTTCACGAGGCAGGACGGCGCGTTCGTCGTCGCGCAACCGAAGGACCAGGGCTGGATCGTCGCGACCGGCGGCGCGGGCCCGTTCGTCAACGGTCGTCTCGACTCCGAGGACAACGCGGCACTCGCGGCGAACATCCTCGTGCCGCACGACGGGGCGCGAGTGGCATTCCTCGAGCGCGCGAACCCCGGCTCGGGTGAGGGCGACAAGACCCTCGCGGATCTCGTGCCGACGCGGGTGCGCATGGCCCTCGCGCAGCTGCTCATCGCGTTCGTGGTGTTCGCGCTGTGGAAGGGCAGGAGGCTCGGCCGCCCGGTCCCGGAGATCCAGCCGGTCGAGATCGCCGGCTCCGAGCTCGTGGTCGCGGTCGGCAACCTCCTCCAGAAGGCCGAGCGGCCGCAGGCGGCGGCCGAGCGCCTCCGGGAGGACCTCCGGCGCGATCTCACCAACCGGCTCGGCGTGACCCCGACCACATCCGCAGATGTCATCGCCGACCTCGCGGCGCAACGAACGGGGTGCGACCGCGACAAGGTGGCGAACGCGCTCGCGGGACCGCTCCCGACGACCGCTGAGTCGCTCCTCGCCGCAGCGCGCGAGATCGAGGAGGTTCGCACCGCTGTCCTCGGATCGCGGGCATGATGCCGCCGGTGACGGGGACCGAGGGGGCCGGCAGCACCGGAAGCCCGCGCGACGCCGTGCTGGCGGTGCGCGCCGAGGTCGCGAAGGTGGTCGTCGGCCAGGACGGCACCCTCACCGGGCTCGTCGCCGCGTTGCTCGTGCGCGGCCATGTCCTGCTCGAGGGCGTGCCCGGCGTGGCGAAGACGCTCCTCGTGAAGGCCCTCGCGGCGGCGCTCGACGTCGACTTCAAGCGGGTGCAGTTCACGCCCGACCTGATGCCGAGCGACGTGCTCGGCCAGACGATCTACTCGCCCGCCGAAGGGTCGTTCCGCTTCCGCGAGGGACCGATCTTCACCAACCTCCTCCTCGCGGACGAGATCAACCGCACGCCCCCGAAGACCCAGGCCGCGCTGCTCGAAGCGATGGAGGAACGCCAGGTCTCGATGGACGGCGTCGCGCACGCCCTGGCCGATCCGTTCATCGTGGTCGCGACGCAGAACCCGGTGGAGTACGAGGGCACGTACCCGCTTCCCGAGGCGCAGCTCGACAGGTTCCTGTTCAAGCTGATCGTCGGGTACCCGACCGCCGAACAGGAGGCGGACGTGCTCGCCCGCCACGACGCTGGGCTCGATCCTCACGACATCGCGGCGGCGGGCGTGCGCGCGGTCGCGAACGCTGCGACGCTCGCCGCGGCACGCGACGAGATCGCGGCCGTGCGCGTCGACCCCGCGGTCCGCGGCTACATCGTCGCCCTCACGCGCGCAACCCGGGAGTCGCCGTCGATCACACTCGGGGTCTCACCCCGCGGGGCAGCGATGGTGCTCCACGCTGCGAAGGCGTGGGCGTGGCTCTCCGGCCGCCCGTTCGTGACGCCCGACGAGGTGAAGGCAGTTGCGAGGCCCGCGATGCGTCACCGCATCCAGCTCCGGGCCGAGCTCGAGCTCGAAGGCGCGACACCCGA
>DATKAS010000183.1:0-2415 GCA_035497855.1 Acidimicrobiales bacterium | reverse complement strand
TTCATCTTGACGTACTGCTCGAACTGCGAGATCACCGAGCGCGTCAGCACGTCGATCTCGCGCTCGTCGTACGTGTCGACGTCGGCGAGCGGCTGGATGTAGGCGGCGAAGAAGTCCGCGGTCACGAGCCGCTCGACCTTGGCGCGGCTCGCGCCCTCGACCAGCACCTTGACCGTGCCGTCGGGGAGCTTCAGGAGCTGCAGGATCGTCGCGACCGTGCCGACCCGGTAGAGGTCGTCGGCCTTCGGGTCGTCGACGTCGGCGGCCTTCTGCGCGACCAGCAGGATCTGCTTGTCCGAGCGCATCGCCTGGTCGAGCGCGAGGATGCTCTTCTCGCGCCCGACGAACAGCGGGATGACCATGTGCGGGTAGACGACCACGTCGCGAAGCGGCAGCACCGGGACGGGCTGGACGGCTTCGGTTGCGGGTACGGCGCTTTCGGTGCTCACGGCGGGGTCCTTCGGTTGGGGCCATTGCCGGCGGGGAGGGGCCGGCGCGGGCTACGGACGCGGCTCAAGGATAACGTAATGGGGGCGGCACGCCCGTGGCACAAGTCGCGATAGTCGGCGATCGACGGCTGCGGCATTCCCGCAATTGCAGCGCGGCAAAACGACGGAGCCCGGCGACGGTGGACGGCGCCGGGCTCGTGGGGGTTCATGCGCGGGCCTTCAGGTCGAGCCGGTACGCCGCTCTTCGACCGCTGCGAGCTTCGCGTCCTCGGAGCGGTAGACGATGTACGGGCGCGACTCGCCGCCGATGACCGCCTCGTCGATGACGACCTTGCCGACGTTCTTGAGGCCCGGCAGGTCGTACATGGTGTCCAGCAGCACGTTCTCGAGGATGGTGCGCAGTCCGCGCGCGCCGGTCTTGCGCTGCATCGCCTTCTTGGCGACCGCGCGCAGCGCGGGCTCGAGGAACTCGAGCTCGACGCCCTCCATGTCGAACAGCTTGCGGTACTGCTTGGTGAGCGCGTTCCGCGGCTCCATCAGGATCGAGATGAGCGCATCCTCGTCGAGCTCCTCGAGCGTCGCCACGACCGGCAGGCGGCCGACGAACTCCGGGATCAGGCCGTACTTGATCAGGTCCTCGGGCTCGACCTCGCGGTAGACGTCGTTGCCGTGCCTGCGTTCGCCGGGCGCGCGCACCTCGCTCGTGAAGCCGATGCCGGCCTTCGAGGTGCGGTTCTGGATGATCTTCTCGAGACCCGCGAAGGCGCCGCCGCAGACGAACAGGATGTTCGAGGTGTCGACCTGCAGGAACTCCTGCTGCGGGTGCTTGCGCCCGCCCTGCGGCGGCACCGAGGCGATCGTGCCCTCGATGAGCTTCAGCAGCGCCTGCTGCACGCCCTCGCCCGAGACGTCGCGGGTGATCGAGGGGTTGTCGCTCTTCCGCGAGATCTTGTCGATCTCGTCGATGTAGACGATGCCGGTCTGCGCCTTCTCGACGTCGTAGTCGCACTTCTGCAGCAGCTTCTGGATGATGTTCTCGACGTCCTCGCCGACGTAGCCGGCCTCGGTGAGGGTGGTCGCATCGGCGATCGTGAACGGCACGTTGAGGAGCCGGGCGAGGGTCTCGGCGAGCAGCGTCTTGCCGGAGCCGGTCGGGCCGATCAGCAGGATGTTCGACTTCGCGAGCTCGACGTCCTCGCGGCCCGGGTGGCCGCGGCGCTCGCCCGCCTGCGTGCGCGTCTGCAGGCGCTTGTAGTGGTTGTAGACCGCGACCGAGAGCACCTTCTTGGCGCGCTCCTGGCCGATCACGTACTCGTCGAGGACCTTCTTGATCTCGTGCGGCTTCGGCAGCTTCTCGCGCGTGCGCTCGGCCTTCTCCTCGAGCTCCTCGCGGATGATGTCGTTGCAAAGCTCGACGCACTCGTCGCAGACGAACACCGAGGGACCGGCGATCAGCTTTCGGACCTCGTGCTGGCTCTTACCGCAGAAGGAGCAATACAACAGCTTGCCGTCGTCGTGCTTGCCCCGGGATTCGTCGCTCATTCGGGTCCTCGGTCGCTTAAGGCACGCCGGCCACGCCGGGTCGCACCTGACAACGGGTATATAGCACGCGCGTCACCGCCCTGCAAAAAACCGGGTCACTGTACTGGACGGACGATGGACAGCGACAAGTCACTGACCGGACTCAGGATTTGGCAGCCTCCGCCTTGGGGGGTGTCGGCAGCTCGCCGCGCTTCTCGAGGACGTGGTCGACAATTCCGTAAGTCTTGGCCGCTTCCGCGCTCATGAAGTTGTCGCGGTCGGTGTCGACCTTGATCTTGTCCATCGGGTGGCCGGTGTGGTGCGACAGAATCTGGTTGAGCCGCTCGCGGGTCTCCAGGATCTCGCGCGTGTGGATCTCGATGTCGGTCGCCTGGCCCTGGAAGCCGCCGAGCGGCTGGTGGATCATGACCCGCGAGTTCGGCAG
>DATKAS010000182.1:0-5337 GCA_035497855.1 Acidimicrobiales bacterium | reverse complement strand
CGAACTGCCAGAAGAGCAACGCGAACGCGATGTTGTTCCCGACCAGCACGAGCGCGCCATAGGCGAGCAAGTAGCCCGCCGAGCTGGTCTGGGGCGCGGCATCGATGATGTGCACGATGAGGACCGAGGTCCCCCAGAGCGCCGCCCCGAGCAGGAGCAGGACGAGGGCGATCGCGACCTTTCGCAGCCACTGGGCGCTGCGGTTGACGCCGAGGGGATTGCTCACGATCAGCACGCCGAAGAGCACGACTTCGACCACCGGTCCGAGCCACGGCAGCGCGGCCAAGCTCTCGCCCGGGAGGTAGAGCCGGACGACCGTGTTGAGCACGATGAACGCCAGCACCCCCATCGCGGGCGGCCATCGGGACTCCGCGCGGCGAAGCCAACGTCGCGGCTTCGCCGATGGGGCGGTCATGTCGGCGAGTCTTGTCCGCGCCGCGTCCGAGGCGAGGGACCCAGGGACGCTAGAACGATGGGATGTCCGCGGTTCCGCCGATCAGCCAGCGGTGGGAGTGGCGCACGTGGGGCGACTCGTTCGGGTCGACCGAAGCCGCGCTCACGCGCTGGGACGCAACAGGCGAGAGCGAAGGCGACGAGCGCTACTTGCTCACGGTCGACGGTGACAACGTGAAGATCCGCGACGAGCTCGTCGACATCAAGGTGCTGCGCGAAGTCGACCAGCGGGGACTCGAACGATGGGAGCCCACGCTCAAGGCGGGCTTCCCGCTCGACGCGCGGACGCTCGCCACGATCTTCTCGTCGCTTCGCCGGCCGCTTCCAGCGCTGCCGCGCGAGTCGTACTCCGACGACCAGCTCTTGGCCGAGCTCATCGAGACCGACGACGCGATCCGTGTCGCGCACGTCCACAAGCGGCGAGCTCGCTTCAGACTCGGCGATTGCATGGGCGAGCTGACCGACTTCGTGGTCGACGGCACGCCGATCCGCACGATCGCACTCGAGTCGGTCGATCCTGCGCTCGTCGCCGCGCAGATCGCCGCGCTCGGTCTCGCGGGTCGTGAGAACACGAGCGTCCCCCGCGCCCTGCTCGTTCTCTTGGCGGAGGGGCACCTGTGAGGACACCTCTCGCCAAGAGAACCAGCGGTGTCACCGGCCGACTTCGCACTCCTTCGGGTCGATGTGGCCGAGGCTCTTCACGACCTTGAACGTGCCGCCCTCGGAGCGGGCGATGTACATGTTCATCCGCACGTGGTGCTGGCCGGGCACCATCTCGGCCGGACCGCCAGGTCCTTGCGAGATCCGCGCGTGATCGAGCGCGGCGATCACGTCGTCTTGATCGAGCGACGCGGCCTCGGTGACCGCGGCCTCCCAGAGCTTGAGCCCTCGGTACATGCCGGAGCACGCGCTACCGGCGGTGAACATGGCGCTCCCGGGGTAGAGCGCCTCGTAGCGATTGAGCAGCTCGGTGCTGAACGGGTCCCTCACGTCTCGGTAGTAGTCGAGGCAGCCGTACAGGCCCTCGACGTGTGCTGCCGGCACCAGGTTCAAGAAGTTCTCGTCGAAGTAGGTGCAGACGATGGTGCCGCCGCGAGCCGTGAAGCCCGCGTCGTGCAGCTGCTCCAGGAACGGCGTGAGGCCGGGAGGGACGATCGTGTTGAACACGACGTCGGCGCCCGACGACATGATGTCTCGCACGACTGGCTCGTACTCGGTGTGATCGAGGGGGAAGTACTCCTCGCCGACGATCTCACCGCCTTCGGCCGTCACGACCTCTCGGACCTTCTTGTTCATCGTGTGCGGCCAGATGTAGTCGGCCGAGGGCATGTAGAACCGCTTTGCGCCGGTCTGCTGCATGAGCCAGGGGAACAGCGGCTCGACCTGCTGCGCTGGCACGGGCCCGGTGCAGAAGATCAGCGGATGGCACTCCTGGCCCTCGTACTGCTCCGGGTAGATGTAGAGCCGTTGGGCGCGATCGACGACCGGGACCTTGATGGCTTGCCGCGTCGAGCTGTAGATGCCACCGAGGACGACGTCGACATCCACGTCGTCGACGAGCTTCGCCGCGACGGTCTCCGCGACCGCGTCGTCGGTCGCGGAGTCCTCGATGAAGAGCTCGACCGGCTGACCGAGCAGGCCGCCACGAGCGTTGATGTCGTCGACGACCATCTTCGCGACGTTGGCGTTCGCGATCCCCATGAACGAGAGCGGTCCGCTCTGGTCGGTGACGATCCCGACCCGCGCGGGACGGTTGAGATGACTGGTCATGGCCATGCCCCTATGCGCGGTAGCTGCCGAGCAGCAAGGCGGACTGGGGCTTGGCGCGGTGACCGGCATCCTTCAGGATCGGGGGGACCTCGGGGTCGGTGACGAACGCGGTCCAGCCCTGCTCGTCCCAGTCGAAGATCGCCCAGACCCGGCTCTCGTCGGTCGGGTCACGGAAGACGGTGGAGCCCTTCGAGCCGTGGAAGGCCCGCTTGTCTGCACCCTTCTCGCCGAACACGGCGAGGAACTGATCGATGTTGTCGACGGTGGTGGTTGCGAGGATCATCAGGATCTCCGATCTCGAGTGCACCGCCTCGGTGGCGGGCTGCAGTCGATTGTCCGGATCTGGCTGATCCACGGCATCGGTAGATCTACCCATTCGCTCAGAGCAGGTTCTGCTCGACCGCCCAACGAGTCGCGGCTGCTCGACCGGATGCGCCGATCTTGGTGTACACGTGCTGGATGTGGTGCTCGGCGGTCCTCGCCGAGATGAACAGCCGCGACGCGATCTCGCGAGCCGTGAGTCCCTCCGCGACCAGGCGCAACACCTCCACCTCGCGACGACTCAGTCCCCCTGGTTGCACCGGTCGGGAATCGGCGAGGGGAATGCGGCGGGCGATGTCGATCTGTTGTCGTGCGTAGCTCGCCGCCTCGTCGAGGTCGAACGCCGCGCCAGCAGCCGCGGCTTCCTTCGCCTTCTTGTCTCCGAGCGTCGCAGCAACTCGCTCCGCGACCTCGCGCAGCTCGGGCACATGGTGGAAGCTGGACGGTTCGCGAGCCACAGCGGCGGTGAGCGTGGCGGCGGGCTCGAGGCGCGCGATGCGCTCGAAGAGCTGAGGGACGCTCGCCAGCGTGATGATGAGCTGCGGCACGTTTCCGGCTCGATGGAACGCGTCGATCGCCTCGTGGAAGAGGACGAGGGCATGCAAGGGCTCTCCCGAGACAGCATGGAGACGAGCGGCGTCGCGTGCGAGGAACCCCTCGAAGAACTGCACTCGGTGCTCGCGGACGAAGCTCACGCCTTCGTCCCACGCCGCGAGCGCTCGCCTCGTGTCCACCTTTGCGAACGCCTGACCCGCGATCCACAGCGCGTAGGCGATCCAGTAGGGGTTGCCGTGGTCGCGCGCAGCGGTGACCGACTCCTCGGCGAGCGCAACGGCCTCGTCGACTTGTCCGCTCGCCTGCAGTCCGTCGACGTACGAGGCGAGCCCGTATCCACGGGCGCGTCCGTACCGGCGCGCGACCTCCCCGGTGAGCTCGACGTAGCGGTCGAGGTCGCCGCAGTACACCTGGCACAGCGCTTCGACGAACGGTGCGTACCCGAGCTGGCACCCGTCGTACCGAGGGTCGCCCTCGAGCTCGACTGCTCGGTGCGCGTGCACTCGGCCGGCTTCGGCTCGCCCAGCGAAGCAGGCGTAGCCAGCGGCGACGAGAAGCCTCGGCAAGCGCCGCACATCCGCTTCGGTCGCCGCTTCGATCAGTGCCTCGGCCCATCCGAGCGTCTCGAACAGCTGCACGGAAAAGCCGATCAACGCCGAGTGCGCGGCGATGTCGGTCGCGATCTCGACGTCGCCGCGCTCGGAGCTCCATCGCTGCCCTCCCCGAAGGTTGCCGAGCTCGACGTCGACCCAGTCGACCGCGTCGCGCCAACCCGGACCTTCCCATCGATCCCAGCGCGTGGCTGCCTCCGCCCCGAAATGGGCTGCGTGTGCATCGCGCGCCGAGTCGCGCTCCCCCGCGTCCGTGAGCTCGTCCTCGGCGAACTGCCGGATCGTCTCGAACAACCGGTAGCGGGTGCGCGTCGTGCTGTGATCCGCGACCACGAGTGACTTCCGCACCAACGAGTCGAGACGTTCGAGGACGTCCACCTCGTCGGCCTTCGCGACGGCAGTCAGGGTCGCGAGATCGAACCCGCCTGCGAACACCGACGTGATGCGCAGCAGCTCGCGTTCGTCGTCGGGCAGGAGCTCGTACGACCACGCGACGGCATGACGAAGGGTCTGTTGACGCTCGGGTGCGAGCGCCGCGCCCTTCAGCAACCTGAAGCGGTCGGCGAGGCGATCTCGCACCTCGACCGCGGTCATCGCCGCCATGCGCGCCGCGGCGAGCTCGATCCCGAGCGGCAAGCCGTCGAGCACCTCACAGACCTCGATGACTGCCGCGGTGGTGTCGGCATCCTGGAGGCCGAACTCCGCTCGCACGGAACGGGCTCGGTCGAGGAACAAGGCGACCGCGTCGGAAGACGCGCCGCCGTCGAGGGCGAGGGGCAGGACCGAGACGACCGCCTCGCCGCCGACCCAGAGGTGCTCCCGAGAGGTCGCGAGCGCATGCACGGTCTCCGACCGACCGAGGATCGCCCGCACGGCCACCCCGGCCGCGTCGACCAGGTGCTCGCAGTTGTCGACGATCAGCAGCAGCCGTCGACCTGCGAGCGAACCGGCCACGGTGTCGATCAGCGGGACATCGCCCTGCGGAGTGACGCCGAGCACGCTGGCGAGCGCGGCGGGCACCGAGCCTTCGTCACTGACCTGTGCGAGGTCGATCACCCAGACGCCGTCGGGGAAGTCGCCGGCGAGCTCGGCACCCACCTCGAGCGCGAGCCGCGTCTTCCCGACGCCGCCAACACCTGTCAGGGTGACGAGCCGCTCTGAACGCACGAGGTCGGCCACGGTCCCGACGAGGTCTTCCCTCCCGACGAACGAGCTGAGCTGCAGCGAGAGGTTGCCCGTGAACCCTTGATCGGTGCGCAGCATCGGGAAGTCAGCACGGAGCCCGCTTGCGAGCACCTGGTGCACCGTGACCCGACCGCGAACACCTCGCAACCGATGGTCTCCGAGCGGGCGAAGTGCGACACGATCACCCAACAGCACCTCGGTCGTGTCGGACACGATGATCTGACCCCCGTGGGCCAGCGTCGCGAGGCGCAACGCTCGGGTCACGGTCGGCCCGACGTAGCCGTCCTCGTGTGTCGTCGCCTCGCCCGTGTGCAGGCCCATCCGCACTGCCAAGGGCAACGCCGCGTCGATGAGGTGCTGCTGTGCGTCGATGGCCGCGTCGACGGCGTCGCTCGCGGTCGCGAACGCCGCGCCGAACCCGTCACGATCAGTCGAGAAGACG
>DATKAS010000181.1:0-11870 GCA_035497855.1 Acidimicrobiales bacterium | reverse complement strand
CGCGAGCATCCAGATCTCGATGCGGTGCGGGTCACCTGACTTGCGACCAGTCGTGGTGATGTCGATCGTCGGGTCTTTCGTGACGGCGGCTCGCACCTGGTCGATCATCAGGCCACGTTACGCGCCTAGGTTGACTCGATGATCTCGGCCCGGCTCGGCGCGATCGTCGCGCTGACGTTGGCAGGGGTCACCATCACGGTCGCGTACGACCGAACTCGCGCCGATGGCCCGGCACCCGCGACGAGCACGACAGTCACGACCGTCCCAGAGACCGCTCCGACGATCGCCGATCCGTCGTCCACCGTCGACATCACGAACCTCACACCCGACTCGATGCCGGTCACGTCGACCACCGAGCCTTCCGTGACTTCCACGATCGGGTCGCAGCCGACCGTCGACGCGGCGTTCTTGCAATCGGTCGGAACAGACGATCGTTCGTGGTCTGGCAGCGGTCAGCCCGTGACGTTCATGTTCGCGGGCGACACGCAGTTCGAAGGGTCGGCCGCGAACAAGCTCGCGGCGAACCCGAGCACCGTGCTGCTGCCGATGGCACCGGTGATGTCGCAAGCGGACGTCACGATGGTGAACCTCGAGACGTCGATCACCACACGAGGCTCGCCCGAACCCAAGGAGTTCACGTTCCGGGCACCGCCGACGGCGTTCGCCGCGCTGAAGGCCGCGGGCGTCGACGTCGTCACGATGGCGAACAACCACGGCCGCGACTTCGGCGCTGTCGGTCTGCAGGACACGTTGGCCGCGATCCAGTCGTCCGGGTTCCCGGTCGTCGGCATCGGGGCGAATGCGGAAGCCGCGTACGCCCCGTACCGACTCACCGTCAAAGGCCAACGCATCGCGATCTTCGGCGTCAGCCGGGTCATCGACGCCAAGCTGCTCGGGTCATGGACCGCCACTGACACACAACCGGGCCTCGCGTCCGCGTATCCCGGCGCTCCCCTCGACCGCCTGCTCACGGCCGTGCGCGCAGCGCGGGCGTCGTCCGACACGGTCGTCGTGTTCCTGCACTGGGGCACCGAGCTCATGACCTGCCCGACCAGCGTGCAGGAGACGTTGGCCCACCAGCTCCACGACGCCGGCGCGGACCTCATCGTCGGGGCGCACGCTCACCGCGTGCAGGGCGACGGGATGCTCGACGGCGCGTTCGTCGCGTACGGGCTCGGCAACTTCGTGTGGCCCAGGGGCAACGTCGGCGCGGTGATCGAGGTGACGGTGACCGGGCGCGTCGTGAACGGCTACCAGTGGATCCCGATGCAGGTCGCCGGAAGCATCCCGTCGCCGATGGGCGCGTCGCAGGCCACCGCGCAGGTGAGCCAGTGGGAACAGCTCCGGCGCTGCACCGACCTGGAGCCCTGAGGGCAGAAACGAGCTAGGTGTCGCGCCGGTTGCGCCGGTGGCGCGTGATGACCATCGCGAGTCGGTCGAGCAGCGCGCCGATGATCAGCACGACGAGGATGAGAAGCCAGAGCGGCGCGGAGAAGTGGAAGAAGGCCCAGTCGATCTTGACCTTGTTCGTGTTCTGGCCGATGAACGCGCCGATCGCGAGGGCGACGATGCCGAACAGCACGACCTCGATGCCGATGCTGCGCTTTTCGGGTGTGGCGCCGTCCTTCCCGGTCTGCTCCCACGACATGGCGGCACCCTACGCGAGCCGGTTTCCCGGCGCGCGGTAGAAGGGATTCCACGGCTCCGCGGCCTCGGCGAGCACATCGTCGACCGATGGCGCACCTGTCGCTCCCGCGGTGAGCGCCATGCGCGTCGCAACGCGGTTGTTCTCGAACACCGCATCGTCGTCGTCGGCTGCCCAGCTGACCCACACCGCCGCGATGAGGAGGCAGGTGGCGGCGACGTCTCGGCCGATCACACCGTCGCTGACGCACTGCGCGACGCCGCTTGCGACGCCCGCTTGCGCAGGACCCCACGTGAGCTGCCCATGCCGGTCGCCGCGGATCTCCGCCTTGTTCACGAACAGCGTGAGCGGTCGCACCGGCAGGCCGGGGCGCACGACGCAGACGAACGGGGCGTGGCCGCTCGACGGCGTGGCGAGCGCCGACGCCCACGCGGTCTCGACCGGGCCGCCGGCGGCACCGAGCACGGTGTTCACGTGGGCGGCGTCGGCGCCGTCTCCCGCGAAGCCCTCCCCGAACTGCGTGCGGCTCATGGCAGGCGTCCGTAGCGCACCATCTTCAGGCGCGCCGACGAGTCGGTGTCGGGCTTCGTGTCGTAGGCGAGCAGCGCGACGTACCGCGGTCGTGCTCCCTTGACCGGGGTCACCCGGTGCATCGAGTTGCGCCCTTCGAACACCATGAGCGTGCCTGGCGTCATCGGTTCGGTCCGTACCCGCTCGGGTGCTCGACCAGCCAGCACCGCGGCGACGTCGTCGTAGTGCTCGTCGTCTTCGCTGCGGATGAGCTTCGCGTTCTCGAAGTCGCCTCCTTCATCACTCGACTGGATCGCGATCGACACGACGAAGTCCGTCTGGTCGAAATGCCAGTGCAGCTCGTCGCCGTCGTTCATCACCGCGAGGTTGAGAGCTCCGAACGGATCCGCGTAGCGATAGAGGGGCGCTCGATCGAGCAGCGCGGAGAGGAACTCCATCAGCGGGTCCCACTCGTACAGCGCGCGGATCGCGGAGTCCGCCGGGAACAGGTCGTACGCGACCGCGGTGAGCGACGTCGGTTCCGCGATGCGGCGGGGATGACCCTCGGGGTAGGACTGGTCGGGTGCCTCGATGTACGGCGTGCCCGACACCTGGCTGAAGTGGCCCAGCGGCGCGAGTGACTCGCACTCCGCAACGAGGTCGTCGATCACCTCGGCGCGCAGGAAGCCAGGAAGGATGCAAACGCCCTCTTCGCGCAGCGCGGCGTTGCCCTCGGCGACTACGCGCGCGCCGACCTCGCCGTCGGGCGCTACGACCGGATAGCGCTCGAGATCGACGAGGTCGGCGGCAGAGGCGATGCCGCGCAGACTACGGCGACGAAGTCACGTGCACCGCACCAGGTGCTCCACGTCCGTGCTCAGGGCAGCGGGACCACCGATGAGCGTGACGTGCGCGGGCTGGATGCGCCCGAGCTCGTTCGCGACAGCGGGAGGTACGCAGTTCGGCGGCACGAGATATGTGATCTTGCCGTCGCCGAGACCGGCGAGGCCGGCGGCGGCAAGGCCGTCCGGGAAGTTCGCGCCGGTCACGAGGATGACATCGCGTGAGCCGGGATCGATCAGGCTCCACACCTCGGCTCCGCGGTTGTACGCGTTGTTCGAGATGCGGAACGTCGGAGCGAGGTCGTTGAGCTGCGCCTCGACGTCAGCGTTGACGGCGTTGAAGTCGCCCATGACGACGATCGCCACCGACGGGGCGATGCGTTGGATCTCGGTGATGACGTCGGCGGTCAACGGCGTCTGACCGTCCACGAGCAACACCGGTGCGACGGAGAACGCGCCGAGCGCGCCGGCGAACAAGGCGTCAGGGAAGTCGCGTCCCGTGACCACGAGCAGGTAGGGGATCGCGCCACCGGAGGGGATGACATCCTGCGAGATCGCGATGGCCGTGCCGTACCGGTCGGCGCCGGCGAGCCGCACGACGTCGCCAGACGTGAACGCGTGGAGCTGTGCGAGCACGTCGTCGCTCACTGCCGCGGGACCACCGACCACGTGGATCGAGGGCGGTGCGAGCCGCGTGAGCTCACGCTTCGTCACGTCAGGGATGCTGTTGTGCGTGACCAGCAAGAGGGGCGCCTGGTAGGCGCCGAGAGCGGGACCGGACGCGAGGGAGTCCGGGAAGTTCTCACCGGTCGCGATGAAGACGTCACTGCCGACCGGGAATTGCTCCGACACCCGAGCGGCGGTCTCGTATCGATCCTGACCGGCGATGCGATCGACCTGCGTGGTCGGATCGGCCGCTGCTCCTGCGACGCCGATGGCGCCACACAGGAGGACGGCCGCGAGGAAACCGTGATGCGCACGCGCGCGAACCATGACCCACCCCTTTCTGCAGTCCCCATCACCCGAGCACCACACCCGGATTCCCACATGAGTCGTGCAGCGAGGGAAGCCTTTGCCTCGAAAGGCGCCGCGTCAAGCGAGAATGTGCGCCGGGCCGCTAGCTCATCGGGTAGAGCAGGGGACTTTTAATCCCAAGGTGCCGGGTTCGAGCCCCGGGCGGCCCACGAAGGATCTGTGTTGATCCGGCTGATGTCCGACGGTTCGTAGTCGGGTGATGTCCGACGCGTGTTCGGGTAAGTGGCCATCGCCGTCGTGTGGAGGGCTTCTGCCGTGAACATGCCGCGAACTGCTTCGGGGTTGGGGGACGCGAGGGCACGACCCAGCCGTTCGGTCGGAAGTGCGCTTGACGTCTCGTCGTGTCATGCGTACGTTCCGATGTTCGCTCACGACGGGCACGGTGGGCGAACGTCTGAAGCGCGTTGGGGTAGCCGTCCACCACTGAAGGAAGGAACGGTCGATGATGGGAACCGCTCGATTCAAGGCGGCATGCGTCGGAGTCCTCGTTGGTGCAACTGCACTCGCGTTCAGCGGAGGCGTGGCGTTCGCGGGGACGCCCGGTGGGGGCCGGGCGTACATATGCACCGGGGGAGCCACCATCCCCACGGGGACGTACGCCAGCATCATCGTGACAGGCCCATGCAGTGTTGACCCTGACGCCGTCATCAACGTCACCGGCAGCGTCAACGTCGGCGGCGGTGCGGTCCTCGACGCCCAAGGCGCCCCGGCGACGATCACCGTCGGCGGGAACGTCACGTCCGCGCCCGGAGCGATGGTGGGACTGGGTTGCCAACCGCCCGAGTACACCGGCAACTCTGGACATCCCTGCGAGACGGAGCCCGCTGGCCACTCGACCATCGTCGTGCACGGCAACATCACACTCATCGGACCCGTCGGTGTATTCCTCAACGGGATCGAGGTTGGAGGCAACGTGACCATCTTGGGCGGTGGCTCTGAGATTCCGTGGTCGATCAAGAACGACACCATCCACGGCAACCTCACCGTCGCCGGGCAGACCAATGAGTGGATCGGGATCCTGTTCAATACGATCGACCGGAACGTGACCGTCGCGAACGTCACCCTGACCGGCACCAACGACGAGACAGGCTCGGGCACCAACCCGCTCTTCGTGGTGCGCAACACGATCGGGAGCAACATCGCCTGCTTCGCGATCAACCCTGGCGTGTTCGGGTACGGAAATACCATCAGCCGCCACGCCCTCGGGCAGTGCGCATCGTTGGCTGGCGGCTGATCGCCGTCACCGGTCAGCGCGCACAGCGGGCCCTACGAAGCACGAGCTCGTTCAAACCGACCCGTTCCGCGTCCCTATGGCGTAGGGAGGCGTAGCGCCTCCCGCTCGACCTCGCACGCTTGCCTCACGTGGCAGCCGCGCAAGTGGTCGTTCACGACACCCAGGGCCTGCATCGCGGCGTAGCACGTCGTCGGGCCGACGAAGCGGAAGCCGCGGCGCAGCAGCTCTTTCGACATCGCGGTGGACTCGGGGGACGACGGAGGCACGTCGCCGTATGACGTCGGCACTCGACGGCGCTTCGGCTCGAACGACCACACGAGCGCCGCGAGCGAGCCGAGCTCGCTCTGCACCCGAAGGGTCGCCTTCGCGTTCGCGATGGTCGCCTCGATCTTGCCTCTGTGCCGGACGATGCCAGCGTCGCCGAGGAGACGGTCCACGTCCTTCTCGCCGAACTTCGCGACCTTCGAGGGATCGAAGCCCTTGAACGCTCGCCGGAACGCATCGCGCTTTCGCAGGATCGTGATCCACGAGAGACCGGACTGGAAGCCTTCGAGGCACACCTTCTCGTAGAGGCGCACGTCGTCGACGACCGGACGTCCCCACTCGGCGTCGTGGTACTGCTCGTACTCCGGCGTCGACGCGCCCCAGCGGCACCGTCGCAGTCCATCGGCACCAGTGACGAGGTCGGTCACTTGCTGAACGCGTCCAGCATGATGTCGGTCGCGTTGATCTCGTCGGTGGTCGGGCCGAGGAGCCGCACCTTGATCGCCGCGCCGGGCCACGTGTGGCCGCCGCCATTCACGGTGTAGAGCTCGATGCTCGTGCCGGGCGCGCATCCGGTCCATTGCTCCAACGTCACGTGCGCGGACACCGCTGTGCTCGTCGGCGTCGCCGCGCAGCCGGCACGGTTCCCCCATCCGGCCATCCCCTGCGCGACGCCGGGGTAGGGGAAGCCGCTGTTCACGCCGAGGATCGGGCCCCCGTTGTACGGGAGCACGGGGTCAGCCGTGCCGTGGAACGAGATCACCGTGACCGGCGGTCCCTCGCTGCACTCCCACGGGAAGAAGACGACGCCCGACACGGGCGCGATCACGCTGAACTGGGCGCCGTCCTTGCACGCGAGCAGCGAGCTCATCGCGGCGCCGCTCGAGATGCCCGTCGCGTACACGTGGGTCTCGTCGACACAGGCGCGCGCGGCGACGTCGGCGAGCATGTCGTGGATGAACGTCACGTCGTCCGACTTCGTCTCGCCGATGACGTTCCACTGCTTCGGTTGCCCAGTGGCATCGGGTGTCGCGACGACGAAGCCACGCGCCGGGCCCTCGACGGCGAGGCCGCTGTAGATCGCCTGCTCGACCGCATCGGAGCCGGCTCCGTGCAGGTTCACGATCACGCGAGCAGGCTTCGAGGGCGGCGGATCGGGCAGCGCGAGGAGGTAGGTGCGCTGCGAGCCGCCGGAGGTGATCGTGATCGGGCCGGTCGGAGCCGGCTTCGGAGCGCTGCAGGCTCCTGTCGGCGCGGCCGGCGCGGCACCCTGGGTCGGCACCTCCTTGCAGGCAGTCGCCAGGCCCGCGAGGGCGATGAGCAGCACACTCGCGGGGATCCTGCGCACGGCTGGCGAACCTAGCCCGGGCCGCGCTGGCACATCGCGCGCCGCGGCCGGTACCCTTTCCGGGTCCCCGCAGCCCCCAGTGGGTCTCGTGTCGAAGGAATCGGGTCATGTCGCGCGTCTGCCAAGTCACCGGGAAGAAGCCGTCCACCGGCTACTCCGTGTCGCACTCGCACGTCCGCACCAAGCGGTGGTGGGTGCCGAACGTGCACAAGCGCCGGTTCTGGCTGCCGAGCGAGAAGCGCTGGGTCACCCTCACGGTGAGCACGAAGGGCCTCCGCACGATCGACAAGAAGGGCATCGAGGCCGTCGTGGCCGAGATCCGCGCCCGCGGCGAGAAGGTCTGACATGCCGAAGAACGAGAAGCGCCCGATCATCAAGCTGAAGTCGACCGCCGGCACCGGGTACACGTACGTCACGCGCAAGAACAAGACGAACACGCGCGAGCGGCTCGAGATCAAGAAGTACGACCCCGTCGCCCGCCAGCACGTCGCCTTCCGCGAAGAGCGATAGCTCGTCGACGTCACAGAACCCGAAGCAGTCTCCTCGGTCGGGCCTGACGCCTGAAGAACAACGTCGCTTCGGCGCGTTCGACACTCCTTCCTTCCTCGTCGAGCTGCTGCTCGACTGGTCGCTGCAACCACTGCTCGGCGCAGGCCACGACCCGCGCACGATCCGCGTGGTCGACCCTGCGTGCGGCACCGGAAACTTCCTCGTGGCCGCGGCGCGCCGCCTCGGCTCGGCGGGCAACCTCGTCGGGGTCGACAGTGATCCCCGAGCGATCGACGCATGCCGCGCCGCGCTCGGGCCGGACGCGCGGCTGCTGGTCGGCGACGCGTTCACGTCCGACCTGGAGGACGGCTCGTTCGACGTCGTCGTCGGCAACCCGCCGTTCCTCACGCAGCTGCGAACGGACCGCGTGACCGATCGCGTGACGCGTGCGCAGCGGCTCGAAGCGCGCCTCCCACCGTATGCAGACGAGGCGTCGTTGTTCCTCGTGCTCGCGACGCGGCTCGCCCGCGCCGATGGTGGGCGCATCGCGTTCGTGCAGCCCCTCTCGGTGCTCGCGACCCGCGACGGAGGCTGGGCTCGCAGCGCGGTGCGCGACCTCGCGTCGGTCGAGCACCTGTGGATCGGATCGCGCTCGGTGTTCGCGGCGAACGTGCTCACCTGCGCAGTCGGGCTCACCCGGGGTCGACCGCAACGCAAGGTCGCCCGCATGCTCGATGAGACGCCACTCGCGCCCCTTCCACTCCCTGCCGTCGGGTCGTGGTCGCCCCTCCTCGCCGACGCGGTCGACGTCCCGACGGTCGACCTCGACATCGAGCACGTGATCGGCGACGTCGCGGCAGTGTCAGCCGACTTCCGCGACGAGTTCTACGAGATCGCCCGCAACGTCGACGACGGAGGCGACGGTGCGCCGGTGATCACCACGGGGCTCATCGACCCTGGCCGCAGCCGATGGGGTGAGGTCCCGGCGACGATCGCCCGCCGGCGGTTCCTGCGCCCGACGGTGGCGCGTGCCGCGCTGTCCCCGAGGCTTCGTGCTCGCCTCGTGCCCAAGGTCGTGGTCGCGACACAGACGCGGGTGATCGAAGCGGCGGTCGACGAGACCGGCGAGTGGTTGCCCGCGGTGCCGGTGATCTCGATCGTCGCGGAGCGATCGATGCTCTGGCCGATCGCTGCTGCCCTCTGCTCTCCGCCGCTCAGCGCGTGGGCGGCCACACACCATCTCGGCGCTGCACGATCGTCGACGGCCCTCAAGCTGAGCGCCAGAGAGGTGCGGGCCCTCCCGCTCCCACCACCCTCGCCGTCGTGGGACACGGCCGCTGCCGCGTTGCGCAGTGGCGATGTCCTCGCGGCCGCACGCGCGATGTGCGACGCCTACGGTCTCGACGACCAGACGCTCACCTGGTGGGAAGGCCGTCTGCCCCGCCATTGAGCAGCGGCCACAGCAAGGCCACGCTGTCGGGCACAAACGAGTCGCGTGCCAGTCGCTCAGCGAGCTCCACGAAGCTCACGAAGAACGCCTCGACGACCTCGCCGTCCGCGAAGGTGAACGGCCCGTCCTCGTAGGCGACGTACATGCGCACGATGGCCTTCACGGCATCGTCCTCGTAGCGGCCTCGCCCGATCTCCCGGATCGGGGCGCGGCTGCCGACCTCCTCGGCGAGCTCGCGCACCGCGGCCGCCTCCCACGACTCGCCCGCGTCGACCACGCCGCCCACCGCGAGGTCCCAAAAGCCCGGCCACACGTCCTTGTGGTCGGCCCTGCGATGGATGAGGACACGCCCAGTGCTGTCGAGCACCACGATGCCGACGCTGCGATGACGGAGGTTCCGCGCCCGCATCTCCCGGCGCGGCACGACGTCGACCACGTGGTCGTCTGGGTCGACGATGTCGACGAGGGTGTCGCCGGGATCGATGCTTCTAGTGTGCGCCTCGATGGGGGCCAACGTCGCAGTGATCTACTACTCGATGTTCGAGAACGGCCATCGCATCGCTCGGGCCATCAGCGAAGGCGCCGAGCAGGTGGGAGCCGAAGTGCGGGTGCGGCAGGCGCGTGAGACCGCGTCGCCCGAGCTGATCGCGTCGGTGCCGAGGTGGGCCGCGACGGTCGAGGAGTGGGGCCACGTGCCCGAGGCCGAGCTCGCCGACCTCGAGTGGGCGCACGCCCTCGTGCTCGGCACACCGAGCCACTACGGCAACATGGCCGCACAGCTCAAGCTGTTCGTCGACTCCACCGCCCGCATGTGGTCGCAGGGTGGCCTCAACGGCAAGGTGGGGTCGGGCTTCGTCACCGCGTCCACGACGCACGGCGGCCTCGAGACCACGATCGTCTCGATGCACAACACCTTCTGCCACTGGGGTTGCGTGATCGTGCCCGTCGGCTACACCGACCCCGCTGTCTTCGCCGCCGGCGGCAATCCCTACGGCACCTCGCACGACACGTCGTGGGGTCAGGTCACCGTGCCCGAGACCGTGCTCGACGCGGCGCGGTACCAAGGGCGCCGGGTCGCGACGATCGCCGAGCGACTCATGGACCTCGACGTCTCGTTCCAGCCCATCACCGCGAAGCCGACCTGACTCCGAGCGAGGTCGCTACGTCGACACGAGGTCGATCGCGTCGCCCACGGTCACGCTGCCCTCGCGCGCGACGTGGAGCTGCACGCCGAGGTTGCCGTCGTTCACGCGGTTGATCGTGCGCAGGATGTCGAGATCACGCGGCAGACCCGCCTGCGGACGCGTCGTCATGACGCAGCGACTCGTCGGCTTGACGACCTCGAAGCTGGCCGAGCCGATCGAGAGCCGCGCGCCGATCCACCGCTCCTCCACGAAGCCTTCGCCGTCCACTTCGACGACGAGGTTCGGGCGGAAGCGTTCGACCTCGAACCTCCCTGTCGGATGCTCGGCCTTGATCGCGTCGAGCGTGGCGGTCGAGAGCAGGTGGGCCGGCCGCGAGTCGTGGAACGTGCCCGCTGGCCCCTGCCATTGATGCACGACCGGATGGGTGTCGTCCTCGAAGCTGCCGCCGATCTCATACGTGGCCCGCTCGTCTCCCTCCGCGGCCACGAGGCGCACCGCCCGACCGAGCCACTCCGACAGCGCGGCGTCGACGTTCCGATCCGCACTGCCGGTGAGCGAACCGTCGGGCAACGTGATGACGACCTCCCCGTCGGAGGCCTTCACCGTCGCTTCGAGCATGGACGGCTCGCGCTTGGCCGAGATGACGACCCCCGACGCGAGATCGAGCACGCCCCAATGGCGATCGCCCGGGATGCCGGCCGTCGCGAACATCGCCTCCGGGAGGTCCTCGCCTTGCATGGATTTCACCGGGTACCAGCGCACCCGCAGGACGTGCCCGACCATCAGTCCGATTCGGTGATGGTGACCGAGTTGATGACGACGTCCTGCTTCGGACGGTCGCCCGAGCCAGTGGGCACCGACTGCATCGCCTCCACGACCTCGAGCCCCTTCACCACCTTGCCGAAGAGCGAGTACTGCGGTGGCAGGCGCGCGCCGTCAGGACCGGAGATGAGGAAGAACTGGCTGCCGTTCGTGTTCGGCCCCGCGTTCGCCATCGCGAGCGAGCCGATCTCGTACCGCCCGGGCTTCGGCAGCTCGTCTTCGAAGCGATAGCCCGGACCACCGCGTCCGCTGCCCTCGGGATCGCCTCCCTGGCACACGAACCCCTTGATGATGCGGTGGAAGATGATGCCGTCGTAGTAGTGCCACCGCGCGAGGAACACGAAGTTGTTCACCGTCTTCGGCGCGGATGCCGCATCGAGTGCGATGGTGATCGAGCCGATCGACGTGTCCATGACGGCCGTGTACCGCTTCGACGGATCGATCACCATCGGCGGGGGCGCGCCGAACTTCGTCTTTCGCTCCGAGGATCCGTCGGGGTTCGGGATGTCGCTCATGCCCCGCAGCCTGTCACGTCACGGACACGACGAATTCGTCATAGCGGTACAGCTCGACGAAGCCCATCCGCAGGTAGAGGCCTTCGCCCATCGGCGACGCTTGCAGCGCAGAGACATCCGCACCGTGCCTGAAACCGTGGTCGACAGCCTTCGCCGTCGCCAGCTCGCCGAGACCACGACGACCTGCGGAGGGCACCGTCGCCACCCAGTGGATGTCCGCGACGCCGTCGATGAGCACCGACATCGCGACCGCGGCCGGAGCGTCGTCGAGCGTCACGACGAATGCGCCGACGTCGTCGCCGCGGAGCAGCTCGAGCGGCGGCATCACACCCTCGACCGTCTCCTGAGACGCGCCGATCTGCGCGTACGACTCGGCGAAGACCGCGAGGTAGTCGCTTCGGTCGGCCGGGGTCGAGACCTCGCGCACCTCGACGCCGGGAGTGATGTCGGGCACGACCGGGGCATCGTGCAGCACCATCTCCGGCAGACCTCCTGCTGCGAGCTCGCGGACGTCGCGCGCACGGCACGCCGCGGCCATGTCGGCGTCTGTGTCGCTGCGGCAGAAGATCGT
>DATKAS010000180.1:0-10153 GCA_035497855.1 Acidimicrobiales bacterium | reverse complement strand
ACGTCGTAGGTGTGCACCTTCTCGCCGGTGAGGCGATCGGGGTGGCCGCCGATGACGTGCTCGGGCGCCATGATGTGGTCGAACCCGGCTCCCTCGACCGACTGGGCGAACTCCTTGAAGAAGCCAGGATCCGAGCCCATGTCGGAGTGGCTGAACATCACGCCGTAACGCATCGCCGAACCGCTCCTACTCCGTGTTGTTCACTCGGCTGAGAAGGTGACCTCGCCCAACGTGTCGAACAGCGCCGCGACGGAGTCGCCCGGCTGGAAGGGGATGGCCTTGATGAACGAGCCCGAGAGCAGCACGTGCCCGGGTTCGAGCTCGACGTCGTAGTCGTAGAGCTTGTTCGCGAGCCATGCGATCGCATTGATCGGGTTCCCCATCACCGCCTGGGCGACGCCGCTCTCCTCGACGGTGCCGTTGATCGACAGTGACGCGCCGATGCGGCGGATGTCGACGTCGGTGAGCTTCATAGGCCGTCCGCCGAGCACGACGAGGCCGCAGGCAGCGGCGTCGGAGATGCTGTCGACGAGGCTGTTCGGTCCCCGGCCCTTCTGGCGGGTGTCGACGATCTCGATGCAGGGGAGGACGAAGTCGGTCGCGCGGATCACGTCCGCGGCGTGCGCGTGCGGGCCAGTGAGCGCCGTGCCGAGCACGAACGCGATCTCGACCTCGACGAGCGGACGGTTCATACGGCTCCGCGGCACGACGCTGCCTTCGGGCACGAACCAGTTGTCGAACATCGTGCCGTAGTCCGGTTCGGTGGCGCCGGTGAGCGAGCGCATCGCCTTCGAGGTGAGGCCGATCTTGTGGCCCTTGATCGACCGGCCCGCCTTGAGCTTGAGCTCGGTCACGGCCTGCGAGATCCGGTAGGCGTCCTCGACGTCCGCGTCGGGGAACCGCTCCGATGTCGGCGTGGTCGGCTCGTTGTTCTCCTCGGCTTCGTAGAGGGCTTTGGCGGCCTGTGTCACCTGCTTCGCGTTCAGCATCGCCGTACTCTGGCAGCCCATGCTTCTGGTCGACAAGGCGAACGTGTTCGCGGAGCGCGAGGGGTTTCGGGCGCTCGAGCTCGACATCTACCGCGCGCCCGCCCCCGCCGACGCTCTGTCGCCGCTCGTCGTGTTCATCCACGGAGGCGGCTGGCGGGTGGGGCACCGCCGGGCACCTCGGGAGACGCGGGAATGGGAGCGGGGGTTCTTCGAGCGCATCTGCGACGCCGGGTTCGCCTGCGCGGCGATCAGCTACCGGTTCAGCGGCGAAGCGCCGTTCCCTGCGCAGATCGACGACGTCGTCGACGCCCTGGCGTGGCTGCGCGACAACGCGACGGCGCAGGGCTTCGACCCCGAGCGCATGTACCTCTGGGGGGCGTCGGGCGGCGGCACGCTCGCCTCCCTCGGCGCGCTCGTGCCTCAGGCTCCACCGGTGCGCGGCGCGGTCATCTGGTACGCGGTGAGCGACTTCCTGCTGCTCGACCACGGCGCCTCTGACACGTGGGAGGCGCACCTGTTCGGCGGGCCGATCGGTGAGCACCTCGACCTCGCTCGGTCCGCGAGCCCGGTCACGTACGTCCGGCCCGACGCGCCACCGTTCTTCATCCAGCACGGCGAGGTCGACACGTGGGTCGCGTTCGAACAAGGCACCAGGCTCGCGAAGGCACTCGGGGATGTCGGCGCGTCGGTCGAGCTCGAAGCGGTGCCGGGTGCTGACCACTTCTTCAGCGGCGCGCCCGACATCGAAGCGATCTTCGAGCGCGCGCTCGACTTCCTCCGTCGGCTCGATGCCGGCTCGCGCCCATGACGTGGGAGCCCGAGCTCGAGGAGCTCCGCCGTCGCACCGAGATGGCGAAGGAGATGGGTGGCCCCGACAAGGTCGCGCGTCAGCACGAGTTCGGGAAGCTCACGGTGCGCGAGCGCGTCGAGCGCGTCGTCGATGCCGGCAGCTTCGAAGAGATCGGCACCGTCGCCGGAGTCGGGCAGTACGACGAGGCGGGCGATCTCGTCGCGTTCACTCCCTCGAACTTCGTGTTCGGTGCGGCGGAGGTCGATGGCCGTCCGGTCATCGTGTCGGGCGACGACTTCACGGTCCGCGGCGGATCAGCCGACGCCTCGATCGGCGCGAAGCGCAATCACGCGGAGGGCCTCGCCCTCGATCTGCGCCTCCCGCACATCCGCCTCGTCGACGGGATGGGTGGTGGCGGCTCGGTCAAGACCATCGAGACGCTCGGGCGCACACCGATCTCGCAGATGCGCGGGTGGGACACGGTGCTCGCACACCTCTCGGTCGCGCCCTCGGTGTCGCTGGCGCTCGGGTCGGTCGCCGGGATCGGCGCCGCGCGGGTGGCCACGAGCCACTACTCCGTGATCGTGAAGGACACCGCGCAGATGATGATCGCCGGGCCTGCGCTCGTCGACTTCGCGATGCCCGGTCCGCATCACGACAAGAACGAGCTCGGGGGCAGCCATGTCCACGTGACCAATGGTGCGATCGACGACGAGGCCGAGTCAGAGGACGAAGCGTTCGCGATGGCCCGCCGATTCCTCTCGTACCTGCCGACGTCGGTCGACGAGCTCCCGCCACGAGCCGACTGCACGGACGACCCCGAGCGTCGCGATGAGGTCTTGGTGTCGATCGTGCCGCGCAACCCGCGTCACGTGTACAAGATGCGGGCGATCATCGAGTCGATCGCCGATCGCGAGGCCGACGGCGCGACGTCGTTCTTCGAGATCGGACGTCAGTGGGGGAAGTCCATCGTCTGCGGCCTCGCCCGCTTCCACGGCTGGCCGGTGGCGCTGTTCGCCGAGGATCCCTACATCTACGGCGGCGCGTGGACGGCGTCGTCCTCCCAGAAGGTGACGCGTCTCATCGACCTGGCCACGTTGTTCCACCTGCCGCTCGTCCACTTGGTGGACTGCCCGGGATTCCTCATCGGCCTCCAAGCCGAGCAGGAGGCAACGATCCGCCATGGCTCGCGCGCTCTCGCCGCGCTCGGTGAGAGCCCGTCGCCCTACTTCTCCGTGGTGATCCGCAAGGCCTTCGGCGTGGCGGGCGCGGCGAACTGGCGGCCGGGCAGCTTCCACTACCGGTGCGCGTGGCCGTCGGGCGACTGGGGCTCACTGCCCGTCGAGGGCGGCATCGAGGTCGCATACAAGGCCGAGCTCGACGACGCCCCCGACCGCGACGCGCACCTCGCGGCGATCCGCGCCCGACTCGACAAGGTGCGCTCGCCCTTCCGCAGCGCGGAAGCGTTCGACATCGAGGACATCATCGACCCGCGCGACACGCGCCCTCTGATCTGCAGGTGGGCAGACCTGGCCGGGCGGGTGCGTCAGCCCGGGCCGAGCGGTCTGCGCTTCCGTCCCTAGCCGTCAGCGGTCGAGCGCGAGTTCGTCCAGGTCGACGCCGACGACGATGTCGCCGTCGAAGGTCGTGCGCACCCGCGCGATCCATTCGTCGTCGGGCACCTCGAAGTCACCTGGGACGAGGTGCGACAGCGCGAGCCGGCGCACGCCCGCCTTGGTCGCGATCGTGCCGACCTGCTCGGGCGAAGAGTGCGAGCTCGCGAGGTGGTTTCGCAGCTGCTCGCCGTTGGGCAGCCGCATGATGCGCTCGGCGAGTCGGTCGATGTCGATGACCTCGTGCACGAGCACGTCGGCGTCGCGGGCGAGTCGTGCGACGTTCGCGCACTCCCCGGTGTCGCCCGAGAACACGACCGAGCCCTTCGGCGTGTCGAACCGATACCCGAGCGCGGGGAACACGGGTGCGTGCTGCACGAGGATCGCGCTCACCGTGACGCCGTTGTCGTCCTGTGGCCGGATGACCACGGGATCCATCTCGGGCGCAGCCGCCTTCTCGCTGTACGGGTCCGCGACGACGCCGAGGTCGATGTCGGGCTCGTAGCCGTCACGGCGCACGCCGATCTCGTGCACGCGTATGGAGGGCATCGGGTTCTTGCGGCCCTCGTCCTGGATGCGGACGTTGATGTTGTACGCGAACGCTCGGAGCATGTGGTCGAGCACGGCGCGGGTGCCGGGTGCCGGTTCGTCCGGGAAGACGAGCGGCTCCTCGAGGTCCGGAGGGAACGCGGGGATCGGCAGCCCGACCGGCGACGGTCCGCAGACGTCGACGGGGTGCAGCGGCCAGCTGCCCATGAAGAAGTTCGGCAGGTCGACGATGTGGTCGCCGTGCAGGTGCGTCAGGAAGATCGCCTGCGCTTGCGGCCGAGTGCGGTCGAAGTTCGGGTTCATCCCGATGCCGGCACGCCACATCTGGCGATGCGCGCCCTCCCCGCAGTCGACGATGTACGCCGCGTCGCCGACGACGACGGCGTTCGAGTACCCGCACCGTGTCGACTTCGGGTTGCTTCCGCCCGCAGTGCCGAGCAGCACCGCACGTGCGTCGGTATCCGTGACCAGCGGCGCGCGCCGTTGGCGGAGGGCGTCGTGCCACGCGTGGCGGGGGAGCGGCTCGTTCGCTTCGCGAACAGCCTTCAGCGCGTCGGATGCGGTGCACACGGGGGGCTCACGGTAGTGGGGCCTTTGGTATCTTCCGCGCGACGTCCTGACGTGTCACTGGGGGGTTCCTGTGTCGACGACCGAGGTTGTGTTCCCTGGGCCCGACGAGATCGAGGGGTTCTGGAACCTCGACCGCATGCATGCACCTCGGCCGATCACGCCGTTGTCGTTCGACCTCGTCATCGAGACGCTCGCCGCCGGCTTCACCAAGGCGCAGGCCGAGTACGACTGCCCGATCATGGTCACGCCGAAGGAGATCAACCACTACGTCTACGTCAGCTTCCACCCCGTCAGCGACGAGGGCGTCATCGCGGACCGCATGAGCCGGTACGAGCAGACGCTGGCAGAGAAGGTCCCGAAGGTCGGACGGCTCTGGGACGAGGAGTGGAAGCCGGTCGTCATCGCGAAGAACGAGCCGGCGAAGACGGCGGACTACTCGGGCCTCAGCGATGCCGAGATGGTCGCCAAGCTGAACGACTTCGTCGACCACATGACGTACCAGTGGTGGATCCACGGCCACATCAACTTCGTGCTCCTGTCGAGCAGCGCGTTCTGCGACATGTACGACGAGGAGATGCAGCCCCAGGAGAAGACCGAGGCGTACCAGACGCTCCAGGGGTTCCACACGCGTTCGGTCGACGTGAGCCGCGGCATGTGGCAGCTGAGTCGCGTCGTGAAGAACAGCCCGACGCTCTCGAAGCTGTTCGCCGACAAGCCGTCCAACGAGATCGTGGGCGAGCTCGACAAGTCCGACGACGGCCGCGCCTTCCACAAGCAGCTCCGGGAGTTCCTCGAGGAGTACGGCTGGCGCAGCGACGCGGTGTACGACCTCGCCGACATCCCCTGGCGGGAGGACGAGTCGATCGCGGTGTCGAGCATCGCCGGCTTCGTCGGCCTCGACGACAGCGAGGATCCCGAGCTGCTCTACCAGAAGGCGGTCAAGCAACGGGAAGAGCTGCTCGCCAAGGCGCGGGCGAAGCTCGCTGCCGATCCCGCCAAGCTCGCCAAGTTCGACGAGCTGTACGAAGCGGCGCGGTACAGCTTTCCCGTCACCGAGGACCACGCCTTCTACATCGACCAGCTCGGCGTGGGTGTGTTCCGTCGCTTCGCGCTGGCGGTCGGCGAGCGCCTCGTGCAGAAGGGCGTGATCGATCAGCCCGACGACGTGTTCTTCCTGCGGGGCGCCGAGGTGCCCGACGCGCTGCTGAACGGCGGCGACCGCCGCGCTGACGTGGCGTCGAGACGTGCGACGTTCGAGGCTGCGGGCAAGGTCGTCGCCCCCGGCGCGGTGGGCACGCCGCCCGAGATCCCGGCCGACGCGCCGGTCGATCCCTTCATGAACGCGCTCGTGTTCAAGCTGCTCGGCATGGTGCCGCCGGAGGACAACCCCGATCCGCTGGTCATCAAGGCTGTGGCAGGGTCGCCGGGGGTGCTGACCGCGAAGGCGCGCGTGGTGCGCTCCCTCGTCGAGGCGCAGGACACCCTCGAAGAGGGCGAGGTCATGGTCTGCGAGATGACGTTGCCACCGTGGGTGCCGCTGTTCTCGATCGCCGGCGCGGTCGTCGCCGATGTCGGCGGCGTGCTGTCGCACTGCGCGATCGTCGCCCGCGAGTTCGCGATCCCCGCCGTCGTCGGCGCGGTCACCGGCACGACCGCGATCAAGACCGGACAGGTCATCACGGTCGACGGCACCAACGGCCTCGTCTACCTCGACGGCCGCTCCCTCGACTGACCCGCGGGCGCCGTCCTCCGGCAACTCTTGCGTGAGCGGCTCTATGCCGGCCGCTCGTGCAAGAGCTCTCGTGCCCGGAACATCTCGCGGGCGACGGCGATGAAGGCTGCGGGAGCAATCGCGTCTCGCCACTCGGGGTACAGGAGCTCCCAGCCCTCGTTCTCGATCGCTCCGTCGCGTTTCGCATCCCGCCGTCTCTGACTGTCGGCGCCGTGCCAGCGCTGGCTCGTCGCCTCGATCCCGAGCTTGATGTCGGGCCAGGCGACGTCGATTCGGCCGAGGAGACGTCCCTCAGCGTTGTACACGGGATGCTGGCGCACCGGAGGTGGTAGTCCCGCGCTCGTCAGCACCCGCTGGATCAGGCGCTCGAACCTGCTGTCGGGCAGCGGGCCGACGCGGTCCGGACGCGCGAGCACGCGGCGCAGCGACGCGGTGCCGCTCTTCCCCGGGCGGTCGACCTGGTCGAGCCTCTCCTCGATCCAGCGAAGGCTGAACCCCTTGCGCATCGCCTCGTCGAGCGCTTGCTCGACGACGTCGTCTCTCACCACAGCCCCGAGGTCGCACAAGGTGCGCGCAACGTTCGTCACAGGGATGCCGTCGACGACCGTGATGTCTGCGTCGTCCAACCTCGTGGTGTGGTGCACGCAGAACCCCGGAACCTCACCTCGGACGGTCGCCGGAACCGTCAGCACCAGCGGCTGGCCGCCGACACCGTCGAGGCCGTGAAGGACGGCCGCCGCCTCGTGCGACACCACCCCGCCACACGCGAGCGTTGCGATCATCAGCCGTTGCCGCCACGTTCGAGGCGTCCCCGCGATGACGAGCACTCCCGGTGCTGCGAGGAGCCAATCACCTCGGGCGACGCGGACTCGCCGGTGTGCACGCGTGATACCACTTTGAGCGGCTTGGCGAATGCCGAACGCACCGTGCTGCGAAGCCGCGAGCGCAGTCACGGCGCGCTCGGCGCCGGTCTGCATGAGGCGATGGTACGACGAGGGTGCGACACAACCGCCCGCATCCCGAAGCCTTGCGTGGGTGGCTGTCAGGCGGCCACTGGCGCAAGAGTTGTCGGGGGGGGGGAGAGGGTGTCAGCGCCAGAGCATCTTGGTGGCGAGGGCGGCGCCTTCGCTGAGCGCGCGGAACTTGGGCCACACGACCGTCGGATGCACCTCGGGCGCGTACGACGCACGTGACGAGAAGCCGCAGTCCGCGCCGGCGATCACGTTCTGGCGACCCACGAGCCCGGCGTACTTCACGATGTAGTCCGCGATGAGCTCGGGGTGCTCCACGTAGTTCGTGGCGTGGCCGATGAGGCCCGGGATGAGGATCTTGCCGTCGGGCAGCTTCACGTCCTCCCAGATGCGCCACTCGTGGTAGTGCCTCGGGTTCGCGACCTCGAAGCTGTGCGCGCCGGCGTTGATCTTCAGCATGAACGGGACCGCGTCGATCAGCGGGATGTCGTTCATCCGCGGCCCGTGGTTCAGGCCGTAGCACGTGTGGTGCCGCACGGACGACGGCGGGATGTCGCGCAGCGCATGGTTGAGCGCCTCGACGTGGATCCACGCGAGCCGCTCACGTTCCTTCTTCTCCATCGTGGGATCGCTGAGCATGTCGATCAGGAACGGGTCGTCGATCTGGAGGATGAATCCTGCCGCGACGATGCCGAGGTACTCCTCTCGCATCGCCTCCGCGACCTCGTGGAGATACTCCTCGTGCGATGAGTAGTACTCGTTGCGTCCGAACCCGCTCGGCCCCGTCGACGGCATGAAGACGTCCGCGACGTCGTAGTCCGCGGTGGCCGCCTTGAGGTTCTCGATGTCGGTCTTCAGCAGGTCTTGGCCGATGTAGGTGATCGGGCCGCGGCAGATGATGCGGCGCAGCGGCGCGACTGTCGACGAGTACTTCTTGAAGTAGTCGGCGTAGTACTCCGGGAAGTCGTCGACCTCGACCTGCCACGAGGGGGCCATGCGCGACTGGCCCATCTCGACCTCGAACCCACCGAGCCGGTCCTTCACGTAGCCGAGGAAGCTGACCTTGCTCATCTCGCCATCGGTGACGATGTCGATGCCGCACTCGACCTGCTGGCGCACTCTGTCGGCCACGGCTTCCTTCACCTGGAAGTCGAACAGCTCGTGGTCGTAGGGCTGGTCGTTCTCCTTGAGCTTCATCGTGTCGAGCAGCTCGACCGGGCGGGCGAGGCTGCCCACGTGGGTCGTGAGGATGCGATCGGTGCTTCGCTTCATGTGCAGCTCTCCCTAGCGGCCGTTGACACAGGTGATGTACGTCCAGCATGCCTGGAACGTCGGACGACCGTGGAAGAGGACGTCCATCGCGTGGCGCATCAGCGCGAGGCGGTCCTCGACGGCCTGGTCAGAGGGCTTGGCGCCGTCGACCTTCTCGGTGCCGCCGACCCAGCCGAGCACGGCGTCGTTGTAGGCGCAGAGGAACTCGTACCAGTCCTGCACACCCGCCTGGATGCTCGCCTCGCGCACCGACTCGACCTTCAGCCCGCCGAGCTCGAGCGTCTCGAGGTAGAAGTCGAGGGGGCGGGGGAGCAGAAACACCTTGTCGCGATACGCGGCGTGCGCCTTCATGCGGTCGACGTCGTCGAGCGCGGGCGCGTACTGCGCGTACAGCGGGTCCGTGCGCACGAGCCCCTCGGCGATCTCGCCGACGACCCACACGGTCTCGTCGAGGATCCACTCGCTGCGCCGGGCGCGCGGGTTGCGGATGTTCCCCGAGTTGATGAGGACATGACCTCCCGGACGCAGCGCCTTCAACCACGACGCGACGGTGTCCGGGAGATCCGGATACAGGTGCACAGCGTTCGTCGACGCGATCAAGTCGACGCCGCGCTCGAGCATCTCGGGACCGAGCACTTCTTCGAGCCGCTCGAGCCGCTTCTCCTCCTTGAGGAATCGGAGGAGGCGGAAGCCCACCCTCGGGTCGTTCTGGAACTTCTCGACCGCGACGCGGAGGAACTTCGGCGAGCTGTCGACGATGATCGCTCCGACCTGCGCGTCGAACATCCGCAGCTTCAGGCGGTCGAGCAGGATGCCCGTGCCACCGGAGTAGTCGATCATGATGTCGCCGTCGCCGAGGAGCGACGTGAGCTCCTCGACGGTGGGATCGAGGTTGCGATACCACCCGTGCCGGTCGACGTTGTCGTACGCGGTGCCGAAGTCGTCGACGGGATCTTGCGTCCAAGTCTCGTCGGGGATGCGATCCCAGCCGAGCGGCCACGCGAACGTCGTGCCGCCGCGGCCGCCGTTGGTCGCGGTGGTCACGGCTCGGTGGAGCTCGATGAGCGTGGGGACATCCTGGGAGCGGTGACGACCCCACCCACAGTCGGTCGCCACGCCGAAGTCGTGCACGAAGCGCTGCGCGGCGACGATGCGGGCCTTCGCACCTGCGACACCGTCGTCGAGGTGGAGGACCCCGAGGTACAGCTGCGTGTCAGGCCGTAGCTGCAGCTGTCCGAGCGTTTCGAAGAACCTGAGGTCGACGTGATCGCCTTGCACCGGGAAGTGGATCCAATCCAGCGAGCGACCGAGGCTCAACGTGAGCGCGTTCGCGATCTCCACGAGTGGCTGCGCGTTCAGCGGTCGCTCGGTGTGATGTCGCTCGTGGCCGTGGCAGAAGTGGTAGCCGAGCTGCACGTCGCCGGGAACGCTGCGGCCGAGGCGCACGAGCCGCTCGACGATGCTCGCCCGTGGGTCGGAGAACCACGTCGGCATGACGCCGTCGAGCATCGCGAACTCGAAGTTCGTGTCCCACTGGACGGCGAGCTGATCGTGGGGGACCGCGTCGAAGATCGCGTTCAGCTCGCGCAGCATCGCGGCCTCGTAGAGCGGCTCGATGCGCGCCTGATCTTCGGGCGCGACGAACGCGGCGATCGGCGCGAGCGGCG
>DATKAS010000179.1:0-3692 GCA_035497855.1 Acidimicrobiales bacterium | reverse complement strand
TCTCGCCATGGGTTCGCAGCCAGCCAGGCAACGACTTCCCCGTGGACGCTCTCAGCCGAGGGCAGCATCAACGCTCGAATCTAACTGCGACCGTTCGCGGCGTCAGCCTGAGTCATCGCGCGCGAGCGACTCGGCGAATCTTGGGTCGCTCGGCTGCACGGTCGGGAGTCGGCGGGCGGCGACGATGGCGAGGATCGCGAACAGGCCGAGCACGGCCAAGGCGGCGCGAAGCCCGTCGATCCGCGCGGCTTCGTTCTCATCGACGATCGCGTCGGCGACCGATGGACGGACGTGCGCGTCGTCGAGCGCGGCTCGGAGGTCCTGGTCCGAGATGAAGGGCACGCCGCTGGTGAGCTCGACCTGGGCTTGCGAGAGGACCCGATCGGGGACGTCGGGATTGTCAGCGAGGTTCGTGAAGAACGACGACGTGAGCGCGGAGATGAGCACCGCGCCCGCGAGCGCGGTGCCGATCGACGCGCCGAGGTTGGTCATCGTGTTCTGGAGACCACCGACCTCGCCTGTGCGTTCGTCGGGCACCGACGAAACGGTGACCGCACCGAGCTGCGAGGCGAGTGCCCCGATCCCCAATCCCGCGAGGAGCATCGGCCACGTCACGATCTCCGGTCCGGCGTTGATGTCGAGGAGCGCGACCATGACGGCGATGCCGGCGAACAAAGCGAGGAAGCCGACGCGGACGACGAACCTCGGGGACGCGCGCGGGAACAGCCGTGGCACGCCGACGGCGGCGAGCAGCAAAGTGACCGACAACGGCAGCAGCCGGACGCCCGTCGCGATCGCCGACAGACCGAGCGCGACGGACAGGAACAGCGGGATCACGAAGAACAAGCCCGCCTGCAGCATGTACTGGAACATGAACGCGATGAGCCCGCCGCGCAGGATCGGGTTGCGGAGACGCGGCAGGTTGATGAGTGGTTCCTTGCCTTGCGCGATCAGGTGGTCCTCCCAGCTGGAGAACAGCAGCAGCACCACGCCGCCTGCGGTCATGAGCCAGATCACGGGCGAGAGCCCGAGCCACTCGGGGGCGTTCGGCTTCGGCTTGACGAACCCCCACGAACCCGAGCGCAAGACGCCGTACACGATCAGCCCGAGGCCGATTGCCGACAACGCCGTTCCGACGAGATCGAGCTTCACACCGTGTTCCCCTGGTGTGTCGACGACGCGCCGCGCCAGCAGGAGGATCACGATGACGATCAGCACTTCGCCCGCGAACACCCAGCGCCATGACGCGTAGGTCGTGAACAGCCCTCCGATGAGCGGACCCGCTGCCACCGCGATCGCGCCCGCCGACGCCACCAGTCCATAGGCGCGGGGTCTTTCATCGCGGGCGAAGTTGTTGGCGACGAGCGCGACGATCGCGGGCAAGATGAGCACCGCGCCGAGCCCTTCGAGCAATGACCAGCCGAACAGGAGCACGGGGAGGCTCGGCGCGATCGCGGTGGTGAACGACCCGCAGCCGTAGATCACCGAGCCGATTGTGAACGCGCGCTTGCGACCGATGATCTGACCGATCTTCCCGCCGGTGATCATGAATGCGGCCATCACCAGCGTGTACATCGTGATGGCTGTCTGGATGCCGGTCACGGTCGTTCCGACGTCCTTGGCGACCGTCGCGATGGACACGTTCATCACCGACGTGTCGAGCGTCATGAGGAACTGGGCTGAGGCCAATGTGAGAAGCACGATCGACGCCGCGCTCCGCGCGACGTCCGCGCTCGATGCATCCTGTCCGTCGGCCACGAGTTGAGAGTAAGCGGCGCTCGACCTCGAGACTTGGACCCAGCGTCGACAACGCGTCGAGGACCGGTCGAGGCGCAACCCGGCAGCGAGGAATCAGAGCCGCTTGTGCATGTGCACGTCCTCGGGCTCGAGCTCGAACAGCTCGACGAACGGCTCCGCCATGGGCTCGAAGCCTCGACCGCGATAGAAGCGCACGGTGTTCTCCGACGGCGTCGCCGTGACGACCATCTCGGAGTCGCCCGCCGCGTGAGCGATCTCGTCGAGGCGTTCGCACAGTCGGGAGCCGACGCCCGTCGCACGACAGGGTGCGGTGACCATCAGGTATGCCAGCTGCGCGATCCCGGGCCGAAGGTGGGGCACGACGACGCCGATGCCGACGAGCCCTTCGCCGGCGAACGCACCGAGCGCGATCCCCCCTGCGTCGACGTAGCGCTCGAGCATGTGCACTTGGGCCTTGACCGAGTGCTCGCCGTGACCGTCAGGGTCCCAAGGCTTCGCGTTCCACGTGCCGTGCCGAGCGACGAGCTCGGTGCCGTGCTGCTCGTATTGGACCTCGATGCGCTCGGAGCGGTCGATCTCTGCGACGCGTGAGAGCTCGGTCCGGTCCAGACCTCGGACGTCGACCGCGGGTCCCACCGCGTCACGTTGGCACACTCGGCTGGGCGCCCAAGGATGAACCGACGTTGAAGCTCGGGTCTGGATGATCCTGAGCGACACGGCACGAGCAATCCGATTGAGCGAATGGCCGGACCGCCGGGTGGCGTCAGCACACACCGCGATTGACTTGGCGCAACGTGCTCTACTTCCGTGATGCGACGCTCCACGGTGCTGCTTTTCTCGACGATCGGCTTCGCGGTGCTGTTTGTCGCGTCCGGTCTTGCCCTCGGGACAGCCCCGGATGCCAACGACTCGGGCGCACAGGTGGTGAAGTGGCTCACGGATCACCACGATGGCATCCGTCTTTCGCTCTGGTGCATCACGATCGCTCTGATGCTGTTCGCGGTATTCGCCGCGCTCGTTCGTGAACAACTGCCAACACCGCACCGAGATGTGTTCTTCTTCGGGGCAATCACACTGGCCGCCGAGACGGCGGTGCAAGGTTGGGTTCTTGCAGGTCTTTCGTGGCACACACCACAACTCGCGCCGGCGACCGCTCGAACCCTCCTCGATGTCGCGAGCTACTGGGGTCCCGTGGTGACGAGCGCCACGGTACTGATGCTCGTACCGGTCGCGCTTCTTGCCCTGCAGGGCAAAGCGGGTCTCCCGAGATGGCTCGGCGTGGTCACAGGGATCGCCGCCATCGAGCAGGTCGTGGAGACGATCACGATCTTTGGGAAGACGGGGTTCATCGCGCCAGGTGGTCCAATGAACCTCGTGCTCGGCGCGTACCTGACGACCATCGCGTTCGTGTGCATCGGCGTGGCAATTGCACGAGTAACAGACGATCGGCAGAAACCCACACCGCTCGTCTCGACATGACCCCCCGTCGACAGCGCCGGGTGCGCACGGCGGTGCGTTGCCTCAGGGGCAACCCTGCCAACATGACGGCCAGCGTGTCGTCAGGCTCCGCGACCGCGATCTGGGACTGGGGCGGAAGCACCAAGGGGCGTCGCCAGCGCTCGTACAGACGAGCGCGACTCGTCGCCACCCGGTGCAGGTATCCGACGGGGTTGTCGAGGCCACGCACCCGTTCCCAGTGCTGCCGTGCGTAGAGTCACTTCCCGACATTCGAAGTGCCGGACGAGATGGCAGCGCGGATCAAAGCGTTCGTGTCTTCGCGTGAGCATCCCGCAGGTTCGGCTACTCGATCGGCGATCCGATGATGTACTGGAGCCGTGGACAGCGCGGAGCTCGATTGGATCGCGTGGACCAACCCGATCACCACGGCGTTCGGCGCTGAGATCGCGGCCAAGGACCTCGCGGGGCGCACCGTT
>DATKAS010000178.1:0-3688 GCA_035497855.1 Acidimicrobiales bacterium | reverse complement strand
CATCGATCCCCACGACTACGAGCCCACGCCGGCCGACCTCAACGCCTTCACCGACGCTCGGCTCGTCGTCGTGAACGGCGTGGGCTACGACGCGTGGGCGAGCAAGGCCGCAGACAGCACTTCGCCCAAGCCACTCGTGGTCGACGCAGGCGACGTCGTGGGCAAGACTCCGGGGGACAACCCGCACATCTGGTATGGCCCTGACTACGTGAGGGCCGTCGCGAGCGCGATCACCACTCAGCTCGAAGCGGTCGCTCCCGCGGCATCGGCGTACTTCGAGGCGCAGGCAGCGACCTGGCGCACGGAGATGAAGTCCTATGACGACACGGTGTCGGAGGTCCGCTCGCAGGCCACAGGCGCGGTCACATATGGAGCCACTGAATCGGTCTTCGACTACATGGCAGCCGCAGTTGGGCTGGTCGACAAGACACCTGAGGGATACGCGCACGCGGTTGCGAACGAATCCGAGCCGGCGCCCGCCGACCTTCACGACTTCCTCACAGCGATCGGTGACGGGTCGATCGACCTGCTGATCGTGAACACCCAGACCGAGGGCTCGGTCCCCGATCAGCTCCGCAAGGCCGCCGAGGTCGCGGGCGTGCCCATCGTCGAGGTGACCGAGTCACCCCCGACCAGCTCCACATTCGTCTCCTGGCAGGTCGGTCAGCTCGAAGCGCTTGCGAAGGCCGTGGGCAGCAGCCGATGAACGCGCGCGCAGACGCAGCAGTCCTCGAAGACGTCGCTGTGGTTCGCAGTGGACGCACGGTCTGGTCGGATGGCACCTTCCGTGTGCCACGCGGCGCGGCGGTGATCGTGATCGGACCGAACGGCTCGGGGAAGACGACTCTGCTGCAGCTCTTGCTCGGTCTGCTCGAGCCCGCGACAGGTGTGGTTTCGGTGCTCGGCGCGAGACCGGCGGCCGGTAGCCCACACGTCGGCTACGTGCCTCAGAACTACACCGCCAACGTCGGTGACGCGATCCGTTGCCGTGATCTCGTCACGCTCGGCATCACCGGCCGGCGGTGGGGAATGCGAGGAGCGACGGCCGACGAGCGCGCCCGAGTCGACGAGGCGCTCGAGCGTGTCGGCGCCCTCGACTTCGCGGATCACCGGCTGTCCGAGCTCTCGGGCGGGCAACAGCAGCGAGTCGCGATCGCGCAGGCACTCGTCGATCGGCCCGACCTCCTCTTGCTCGATGAGCCGCTCGCGAACCTCGACGTCCGAAATCAGCAGGAGATCGTCGGCTTGCTCGCGGACTTGCACCGCACGACCGACGTCACGATCTTCGTCGTCGCCCACGACATGAACCCGCTGCTGTCGGTGCTCACGGGTGCCGTCTACCTTCTCGACGGCCATCCGCACTACGGCGCGATCGGCGACGTCGTCGACGAAGACCTGCTCACCCACCTCTACGGCACCCGCGTGCGAGTCGTGCGCACGGCGCAGGGCGACCTCTTCACGCGGAGCGGATGACATGACCTTCGGGGACGCGGGCTACCAGTCCGACTGGTTCGACATCTTGCAGGCGACCTTCATGCGCCACGCGTTCATCGGTGGGTCACTCGTGGCGTTGGCGGCGGGGATGCTGGGCTACTTCGTCGTCGTGCGCCGCCAGGCGTTCGCTGCACACGCGCTGGCGCACATCGGATTTCCGGGTGCCACGCTTGCAGCGCTCATCGGCATCCCGATCACCTTCGGCTTGGGCGCGTTCTGCATCGCGGGCGCGCTCGCGATCGCCGTTCTCGGAAGGGAGATCGAGGAGCGCGAGATCGCGACCGGGACGATCCTCGCTTTCTCGACAGGGCTGGGGTTGCTCTTCAGCTCGCTCGCCACGCAGAACACGCGCACGATCACGAACGTGCTCTTCGGCAACCTCCTCGCGGTGACCACCGCGCAGCTGACGACGTTCGCCGCGGTGACGGTCGGGGTCGCAGTCGTCCTCTTGGTCGTCGGGCGCCCGTTGACGTTCGCGTCGGTCGACCCGCAGGTGGCGGAGGCGAAGGGTGTGCCCGTGAAGGCGCTCGGGATCGTGTTCCTCGTGCTTCTCGCGCTGGTGGTGACGATCGCCGTGCAGGTCGTCGGCACGCTGCTGCTGTTCGCCCTCGTCGTCACGCCGTCCGCGACCGCGCTGCTCCTGACGGCTCGCCCTGCGGCAGTCGCGCTGCTCGGAACTGGTGTCGCTCTCGGCTCGGTGTGGCTCGGCCTCGTGCTCTCGGTGATGTTCAACCTCCCCCCGAGCTTCTTCATCGTGGCGACGTCATTCGTCGTATGGCTCATCGCGGTCGTCTGGGATCGACGTCGCCGGGCCAACCTGACGGCGATCGAGCAGCCCGTCGACCGTCATCACCCCGTGCACGCGAGCGTGGTCGCGTGACCGAACTAGCGTCGTCCGATGTGTCGAGCGACATCGACGTCATCGCGGCAGGTCGTCTCCGACGCGATGGTCAGCGCTACACGACATCACGCCGTGACCTCGTGTCTGTCCTCGTCGAGCATGGTCCGTTGACGATCCCCGAGATCCTCCGCAAGTGCCCAGGTCTCCCCCAGAGCTCGGCATATCGCAACCTCGCGGTGCTCGAGCGGTCCGGTGTCGTGCGACGCATCATCACGTCAGATGAGTGGGCGCGCTACGAGCTCGCCGAACCGCTCGCCGAGCACCACCATCATCTGATCTGCGCCCGGTGCGGTGGGGTCGTCGACTTCACGGTGTCGACCAAGCTCGAGCGGGCACTCGATGCTGCGCTGAACCAGGTGGCGATCGAGAACAGGTTCGAGGTGCACGATCACCGGCTCGACCTCGTCGGTCGCTGCTCGACCTGTGCGGCTGAGGAGTGGTGACCTGTGAGGGCGGCTCGTGAGCGGTGAGCTCGCTCGGCTGCGCCGCATGATGAGCCGGCTCGAGGTCGGGCCGGGCAAGCCGCCGAGCCCGCCACCGGGCCTGCCACCCGGCTACATCGTTCGACTCGAAGGCCGCGGCGAGACGTTCGTGCGTCACCACGAAGGCCCGGCGGACGCGCCCGTCCTCCTCCTGCTCCACGGCTGGACGGCGAGCGCCGATCTGCAGTGGTGCAACATCTACCCGACACTCTGTGAGCGACACTCCGTGATCGCCATCGACCACCGCGGGCACGGGCGCGGGCTGCGCAGTGAGGAGGAGTTCACCCTCGAAGACTGCGCGGACGACGCGGCGGCAGCCGTGCGAATCCTCGTGCCCGGGCGGAAGGTCATCGCCGTCGGCTACTCGATGGGAGGACCGATCACACTCCACCTGTGGCACCGGCACCGTGACCTCATCGCGGGAGTCGTCCTCGAGGCGACGGCTCTGGAGTGGCAGACCGCGCTCGAGGACCGCCTTCGATGGCGGCTCCTCGTGCTCCTCGAGCGCATCGTGCGATCGCGGCGACTGCACCGCTGGGTGGCTCGCTACCTGCGGGAAGAGGTCCACACGAACCCCGAGCTGGAGGCATACGTGCCGTGGATGATGGCGGAGATGCGCCGCACCGATCCTCGCGCGGTTGTCGAGGCCGGCCATGCGCTCCGCACCTACGACGCTCGCTCCTTCGCACCGGCGTTGGACGTGCCCGCAGCGATGGTCATCACCACCGACGATCACGTCGTGCGGCCGGTCAAGCAGCGCGCGCTCGCCGCAGCGGTGCGCGCGCAGGTCTTCGAGATCCGCGCCGACCAC
>DATKAS010000177.1:0-14232 GCA_035497855.1 Acidimicrobiales bacterium | reverse complement strand
CCGCGACGCGTCGGGGAGCGCGTCGATGCGCGCCTCGATGAGCTCTTGGATCGTGCTCGGGATCTCGACGCTGTCGGGATCGCCGACGAGGGTCCACTCACCCTCGGTCTGCACGACGACGCCCTCGTCGACGAGCGAGAGTGCGATCTCCTCGGCGAACGCGGGGTTGCCGTCGGCCCGCGTGGCGAGCTTGCTCGCGAGCTCCGGGGAGACACCGCCGGGCAGCAGCGCCTGCAGCAACGTCGCGATGCGATCGTTGGCCAGCGGCGCGAGCCGAAGTCGGGTGACCCAGGAGGGCCCGACGAGCGCGATCGCCTCGACGGGCGCGGCGCCCGGGCGCGACGCGAGCACGACCATCACCCGAGCCGTGCCCACGCGTCGCATCAGCAGCACCGCGAGGTCGACCGATGCCTGGTCGGCCCACTCGAACCGGTCGACGAGGATCGCGACCGGCTTGGTGGCTGCGGCGTGCGCCAAGCCGCGACCGAGTGCCGCGCCGAGCTCGGGGATCTCGGCGGTCTCGCCGCCGGTGAGGATCGATGCCGCGGCTTCCTTGTCGGGGCCGTCGGCCATCTGCTCGATCAGTGGCTCGAGCACATCCGCGATGAGGCCGAACGGGCGGGCGCCGACGGAATGACCGCTGCCCCGCAGCACGAGCATGTCGTCGAGCTCGTCCGCGAGCTCGTCGAGCAGGCGGGTCTTGCCCATCCCTGCGTCGCCGAGCATCAGCGCGATCGCCCCGTCGGGACCGGTCTTGGTCCGCGTGGCTGCGGAGCGAAGCGTCGCCAATTCCTCGTCGCGCCCGATGAGCGGCGCGTGCAGCGTGCGCGCCTGCTTCGCCTCGTCGTCCGACAGCTCGCGCTCGAGAAGGAACGCCTGCACGGGAAGGTCCTTGCCCTTCATCTGGTACTGGCCCATGTCGGTGACGAGGAACTGGTGGCGGATGCGTCGGGCCGTCTCGGCCGACACGAACGTCTGGGTCTTCACCGCCTTGTCCATGAGCCGCGCGGCGGTGTTGACCGTGTCGCCCATCACGCCGAACTGTGTGCCGTCGCCGACCGTGCCCGCGACCACGAGACCCGTGTTGATCCCCACGTGCATCAGCAGCGGAGGCAGGTCGGGGCGTCGGGCCGCCCGCGCGTCGAGCGCAGCGTGCAGCTCGAGCGCTGCGAGCGCGGCGCGCTCGGGTTCGTCTTCGTGTGAGATGGGCGCGCCGAAGATCGCGCAGATCGCGTCGCCGATGAACTTCTCGACGTAGCCGTCGTGCTTGCGGATGATGGCGGTGAGCTCGGCCATCGTCTCTTTCATGATGGTGTTCGCCTCTTCGGGGTCGAGCTTCTCCGACATCGCGGTGAAGCCCGACACGTCCGCGAACAGCGCGGTGACACGGCGGCGCTCGCCTTCGGTGAGCCCGAGACGCGCCCACATGTCGCCGCCCTTCGCAGGCGGTGCAGGTGCGGGGGGCGTGACCAGGCGCTTGGGTGCCGCCGCGCGCGGTGCGGTGGCGGCGCCGGCTCCGACGCGTTCGGTGAGTGCGGCGATCGCCTTCGTCTGCTCGCGCACTGCATCCGTGAGCGCCTTGAGTGCGACGAGGTGTGCGTCTGCACCCCCCGCGTCGAGCGCGGCGTCGGCTTGATCGGCCAGCTGATCGGGCGTGCTCACCGTAGGGCCTCCGTGCTCGGGGGATTCGTGGATGGCGGCTCGGATCGCGACAGCTCGTGCACGTCGCCCTCGGCAGCGGCGTCGATGGATCCGACGTAGCCGATCTCCGCGGCCTCGCGGCGCGCATCGTCGAGCATGCCGTCGACGCCGTCGTCGTCGCGGCTGGGATCGTGGTGGAAGAGCAGCAGCTTCCTGGCGTCGGTCGCCTTCGCAACCTTCACTGCGTAGGCGGGCGTGCAGTGACCGAAGTGCCGGAACCGGTCGTACTGCGAGGGTGTCTGCTGTGCGTCGTGGACGAGGAGATCGACGCCGTCGACGAGCTCGTGCACAGCGTCGGGCACCAGGTCGTCCTGCTCCGGGCCGCGACCTTCGGCACCGGGCCCGTGATCGGGGATGTACGCGAGCGACGCGCCGTCGGCCTCGACGCGCATGCCGAGGGTCGGGCCGCGGTGGCGCACGTGGCGCGTCATGACCGTGATCGGTCCGAGCTGCACGGTGTCGTCGTCGAGAGTCTGATATCGCCACCGGCCTTCGAGCCCGTCGAGGGTGATCGGGAAGCCGGGAGGCCGCAGCACGGAGTCGAGCGCAGCACGCAGGCTCACGACCCCATCACGGGTGTGATCGCCCGGGCCGAGCACGAGCGTCTCTGCATCGGACTGGTCGGCGGGGAAGAAGAACGGCAGCCCCATCATGTGGTCCCAGTGCAGATGGGTCAGCGCGATCGTGCAACGAAACGCGGCCGGACGGCCGAGTGTCTTGGCCAGGTTGAAGATGCCGGTGCCGGCGTCGAGCACGAGCAACGGCTCGTCGCCGCACTCGATCGAGACGCACGGCGTGCTGCCGCCATAGCGCAGGACCGAGGGGCCCGAAACCGGGAGCGACCCCCGCGTGCCCCAGACCGAGACGCGCAACTACGCGCCGACGGGGTCGAGGTGGGCCGGGTCGACCCAGCCGCTCCAGCCGTTCTCGGCGTCCACGCGCACCCACGCGCCGGACCGCTCGATCAGGCGCACGAGCGTGCCCGGCTGCAACGTGGCCGTCGGCGCGGCACTTGCGTCGGCCGCCTGCCGGGCCGGTGCGCCGCTGCCGCCCACCCGGTGGGACGCCTGCCAGCCGGGCGCGGCGCTCTGCCGCTCTTGGATCGCACGCTGCACGGGGTTCGCGGGCGCGGGCCGGCGAGCAGGTCGGTCGGCTGCTGCGGCGGCGCCTGCTGCAGCGGCTCCCGCGGCCGGCGCGGCAGCGGGAGGTGGGGGTGGCGCGGGCGCAGCCGCTGCAGGCGCGGGCATCTCGGCGACTGCCGCGGCGGCCGCAGCCTCGAACGAGATGGTCTCGTTGCCGGCGGGGCTGGCGGCGAGTGGGCCCGGTGCCGCGTGCTGCACCTGCTGCACCGGGTTCATCGCCGGCTGACCTGCGGCGATCCGGTCCTTCGCCTTGTCTTCCAACAGGTAGCGCTGCGCGACCACGAGGAAGTCGTTGCCCTGTGCCGCGGTCTGCGCGGACGCGGCCACGAAGTCCTCGGCGGGGAGCTCGAGCACGACGCAATCGGTGAGCGCGCGCACGGTCGCGGTGCGCGGGCTGCGCTCGAGGATCGCGACCTCGCCGAACGAGTCGCCCTCGGCGTAGTCGCGCAGCTTGCGCTCGTTGCCGTCCGCCCCGACCTGCACGACCTCGGCACTGCCCGCCTTCAACATGTAGAACGCGGTCGCAGGGTCGCCTTGGCTCGTGATCGCGGCGCCGGCGGGCACCTTGCGCTCGTTGAGCTGGCTCGCGAGATCCTTCTGCTCCTCGAGGTCCAAGCCCTGGAACGTGCGCTTGACGTGGCCGCCGGCCTCACCCCACAGGAGCTCGGTCGGGCTGAGCGGCGCGGTGGGCGGCCACCTTCGGTTCAGGTACGGCGACAGGACCTGGGTGACGAGCATGATGATCAGCCCGACGATGACCGTCAGGATCAGCACCACCAGCAACATCTGCAGCGGCGTCGAGCCCACGTTGAAGACGTCGAGATCGATCGCCAGCGACACGCGGAATCCCCCGTTGGCTGTCATCACCGTTCTGCTCGTCGCTCTGCGCGCGACTCTCTTGGGAACGTAGCACGAGCCCCAAAGGCGCGTGGTAGACAACGCACCAGCCTCGACCCTTGGGGGGTCCCGCCGAGTGCCTGGTCCGCCGAAGTTCCAGATCACATCGCGCAAGTGGAACATCGCGGCCGTCGTCGGCTCGATCCTCATCCTGCTCGTCGGCTTCGGCGGCCTCTTCTACATCCAGAGGAACGTGAAGCCGACCGGCGGCGTGATGCTGGCCTTCGTCATCGCGTTCGGCATCCTCACCGCGCTGCTCTTCGTCGGCCCAGGCGCGCTCTATCCCTTCCGCAAGCGCACCCGCATCGGCAAGAAGGTGATGCCCGGCGGGACCATGACCTGGATCCGCTCGCACATGTACCTGCCGATCCTGGCGCTCGTCGCTGCGATCGTGCACGCGTCGATGGTGCCGTTCCTCACGCATCTGACCTCGGGCGTGATCCTCATCGTGCTCGGTGTGCTCGTCAGCATCGGTGGGCTCGCGCGGCACCACATGATCGGCCTCAAGAAGGAGGCGCTGAACGTCAACATCGCCATCAACAAGATGGCGCAGGGGCAGTCACGTCACTTCCGTGAGCTCGTCAACGACTTCGTCGAGAACCGCCGGCCGCTGCCCGAGATCGAGGCCGAGGTCGCGAAGCTCGACACCGGCGAGCAGATCATCTGGCACGAGATCCGCAGGATGTCGGACGAGGTCGCGAAGAACTTCCCCCGTACGGGCGGTCAGTCGTCGAAGGTGCTCCAGTTCCAGTCGTGGCGCGCGCTTCACCCGATCATCACGATCTTGTTCTTCGGCGTCCTCGCGTGGCATGTCTGGGACGTGCTCGGCGGCACCCAGGCCGCGTTCGGGAGCGACAAGACCGCGTTCGTCGCGTCGAACAGCTGCGCGGACTGCCACGACGACATCGTCCAGGACTGGAAGCTGTCGTCGATGGCCGACGCGCAGACCGGCACGATCATGGAGGCACAGCTGCCGGTGACGCTCGGCGAGAACGAGCAGCTCGCCAACGAGCTCGGGTCCACACAGCAGGACCGCTTCGACACGGCCGCGAAGTCGTGCATCAACTGCCACGCCCCCGTCGGCGCGCCGTTCGCGCAAGACATCAACGCGCTCTTACCCCTGAACGCGAAAGGCTCGGCCGCGGACGGCGGCGTTGCCGTGAGCGGCGGCAACGCGGCGGTGAACTCCGACGGCATCGGCTGCATCTCCTGCCACACGCAAGAGGCGCCCCCCGCCGAGCTCGCCGGCTTCGGGCCGCTCCCGGTCGCGAAGCAGGCGGCGAACAACTACGGCATCCAGTACGGGCCGCTGTTCACCGATCCCGATCCGGTGCCGATCCCCAAGCACGGCATGGACAGCGGAAGCGACGACTGGTGGTCGACGACAGTCGGCTCGTCGCAGCTGTGCGGTGCTTGCCACAACGTGAAGGTCGACATGAACGGCAACGGGCTGTCGCCCGTGAGCAATGACACGAACGACGTCACGACGGACAGCGATGGCAACTTCACGCTCGATCAGAACGAGCCTGACCTCGACGCGAACGGCGACCTGCAAGACCTCGTGCTCCAGACGACGTTCGACGAATGGCAGGACTACGTGGCGGCGTTCTCCGCGCGCATCAAGACCGACCCGCGCAACAAGCTCGAGGCGCCGCTCGGTTGCGCCGATTGCCACATGCCGACCACGGGTGACGGCCAGCAGGCCGTCGTCGACTTCGCGCCGGGCTTGATCTCGAAGCCCGACCGCACCTATCGCTCGCACATGTTCGTCGGCGTGGACTACGACCTCGACGCGTCGCACTACGAGCAGGCGGGCATGCCCGACAACGCGCTCCAGAAGGTGCTCGACGCCCGGCAGGCGCTGATCGAGTCGGCGGTCACGCTCGACGTGGTCGACAAGGGCCCGAACGCGAACGGGGACGACGTGCAGTCAGTGGTCGTCCAGAACAACCTGCTCGGTCACAACTTCCCGACCGGCTTCGCGTTCGCCCGTCAGTTCTGGCTCGAGGTCAGCGCGAAGACGGCCGATGGCAAGGACGTCTGCCTCACGAAGCCGTCGAGCAACATCGACACACCGTGCGCGTCAGGGGTGCTCGAGTCGCCGCAGGACGAGCTGCGTCAGTGCGATCCGGTGAGCATCCAGCAGGCGCTCGCGGCAGACCCGAACCTGAACGGCCAGCCCTTCGACCCGAGCAAGGTCGGCAACCTCAACGTCAAGTTCTCTGTCGCGTTCGCCGCGAACGACTGCGATCCGTGGCTCACGAACTACCAGAAGATCCTCACTGACGGCGACCCGAACAAGACCAACACGTTCACCGAGGTCGCGTATCAGTCGTTCTTGCCCGACATCGTGAAGCTGCGCACGCGCGTCGCGACGCAGCAGGTGATGCGCACGCTCGACTCGGTCCGTGAGAAGGAAGTCAACGGCCAGCTCACGGACCAGTCCTCCGACAGCTACGACTACATCTTCGACACGAAGGCGCTCCCGCCGGGCACGAAGATCGTCGTCACTGCGAAGCTGCGCTTCCGTCACTTGCCGCCGTACTTCGTGAAGGGCCTCGCAAAGGACGACGCGGAGCAGAAGCGCATCCCCGAGGAAGCGAAGATCACCGATCCGGACGCGCTGCTGAAGAACATGGTGATCACCGATGTGGTCAGCGCCCAGACGGGTGCCGGCACACAGCTGGCGTGCAAGGGCCCGCAGAACGAGCCCGGCGCGAGCGTGTTCAGCTGCATCGGCAACGACCCGACCGGTGAGCAGGGCGCGCTCGGGTCAGATCAATTCGTCGGCACCCTGCCCGTGGAGAAGGGGTCGGCGAAGGATGCCGGCACCGCGCTCGCGTTGCCGCTCGGTGGATCGGTCGGCGCCGCGGTCGCTGCCGCCGCGGGCGCGGGATGGCTCTGGCTCCGCCGTCGGGCTCGGCTCGAGCCCGTGCGGGTGCGTCGCCGAGAACGGTGAACGTCGAGCGCGACGTCGTCGAGGCGCGCAAGGCACAGGCGTTGCGCGACCTCGTCGAGGTCGAGCGCCAACGCCGAGCCGGCGAGATCGACGACGAGACGGCGGACCGGCTGACGAAGATCTACGAGGCCGAGGTCGTTGCCGCGCTCGAACCCGAGCCGGCGCACACGCCGAGCCGGCACCTGAGCCTCGGCCGGCTCGATCGCACGACGGGGGCCCTGACGCTCGCAGGCATCGTCCTCGTCGCATGCGTCGCGATCGTCGCTGTCGTCGTCGGCCACTCGGACCGCGGCACGAGCGGCTCGGTCCAGGCCACGGTCTCGACGCTGCCGGGTGGCGGCCGTGATCTCTCGACGGTCTCGGACGAAGAGATGGAGTCGGTGATGGCGCAGAACCCGACGATCACACCGATGCGACTCGCGCTGATCGAGCGCTACCTGAAGGAGGGCAACCTCGAGAAGGCGAAGCAGCACGCGCAGCTCGCGCTCGACAACAACCCTTCGGCTGCCGATCGCGAGCAAGCGCTCAAGTACCTCGGCTGGACGACCGCTGCGCTCGGCGACCCGCAGACCGGAGCCGGCCTGCTCGAGCAGAGCGTCAGCCTCGATCCGACCGACCTCGACGCGAAGTGGTTCCTCGCGAACGTCGAGCTGACCCAGCTCCACGACGCGGCCGGGGCGAGCGCGCTGTTGCAGGAGATCCTGTCCCAACCGATCTCCGACGCGCAGCGTCAGTCGGTCGAGGCCAAGCTCAAAGAGGCGCAGGAGGCGACCTGAGGCCGCCGTCGGAGCCGACCGTTGTCAGCCGCCTCGGCGGAGGTGCGGGCATCCGGGGCTGACTCGGCGGCGGGGGCAGCGGCGGGGGACGCTCGATGCGCGCGGCCACGGGATCGGGTCGGCTCGTGATCACCGCGAGGAACACGAGGAAGATCAGCGGCTGACCGAGGAACGCGAACCCGGCGAGCGCCCCCTGGCCGGTGTAGAGCTGGGTGTCGGCGAGGTCGTGGGTGACGAGCGCCCAGTTCACGAGCGCGACCGCGAACAGCACGTAGCCGACGTACAGCAGCACCCGGCTGACGCGCGGGAGCCGAGGCGTGTCGCGGTTCGCCCAGTCGCCGTAGGCGGTCGCGTCCGCGACGAAGCCGAGCGCGATGAGCCCGATGCTGAGGAAGCTGAAGACCCCGATCGGGTCTTCGAGGAAGCCCTGACGCCCGAGCAGCAGGGCGAGGCCGAAGGCGAGCAGCAGCCCGCGGACGCGATGGCGGCTGAGCTGGCGCTTGCTGATCCAGACGATCCCGGTGACGAGCAGCGCGATCGTCCACATCGACGTCGTGCGACCGCGTGATGTCGCGTAGCCGCTGAGCCAGCCATTCGAGCCCGTGAGCTCGATGAACAGCGACATGACGCCGACGCCGCCGACGAACAGCGCAGCGTTGCGGCGATGCCGCGACGTCAACCATGCGGCACACACCAGCAACGCGACGCCGAGCAGGTCGTTCCACAGCGGCTGGCGATCGGCGACCCACTGCGAGAGGTCCTCCCAGTGCTGGATCACGTCGAGGTTGGTCGTGAGGTTCGTCGCGTTCACGAAGTTCAGCGTGAGCAGGAGGATCGTCTGGATGATCAGCGGGAGGAACACGAGCACGACGATGCGAGGTGCCCACGCCCGCGCCGCGAGGATGAAGGCCTCGTCTTCGGCACCGACGACGCGCCGTCGCACGTGCACGAGCCTCCAGAGCGCGACGAAGGCGAGCGGGAGCAGCGCGGCGCCGGCCAGCGTCTTCCACGGGGCGGGCTCGTCGAACGCGTCACGCAGCACGAGGACGACTTGGAGCGAAGCGAGGGCGGCAGTGACCACGGCGAAGACGGGCAGCACTCGCTCGGAGAAGCGCTCCTCGATGAAGTGCGTGCCGAACTCTCCGATGTTCAGTGCGAACGCAGCGATGTCGAGACCGATCAGGAACATCAGCGGCAGGACGAACGTCGACAGCAGGTCCACGCTCTGCGTCGCTTGGAAGAGACCGAACGCGCCGCCACTCGAGCGATCGAAGTCGAGGAGTCGGTACTGCCCGGCAGCGAAGGTGATCGTGACGAACGCGAGCAGCAACGAGAAGTCGAGCACCGGCCGGGCCGCGAGCCAGATCCGCATCGCGAAGAGCCCCACCACCGCGAGCACGCCGACCCAGCCCAGAGCGACCAAGTCGTCGTTGCGGTTGCCGAGTCCGAAGCCCTGCCACACCGACGCGAAGCACACGTACACCGCGAGCAGCACGAGGCGCGCCCAGATCGGCATGTCGAGCACCGACGCGAGCACGAACGCCCATCCGACCGCGAGCACGAAGAGTGTGACCGGGAGCAGCGGCGAGGGGATGAGCGACCCGCGCCCCGGTGTGCCACCGGGCAGCGCGAGCAAGTCGAAGTGCCGTCGGAACAGGTCGTTGAAGACCATCGCGACGAGCATCGTGAGCAGCAGCGTGAAGCCGAAAACGACGAGCACTCGCAACGGCCGGCGCAGCCCGTGGAGGTTGAGCATGCCGCCCTTGAGCTCGTCCCAGATCAGCTCGCGGACGGCGCCGAAGCCGAGGGCGAAGATCAGCCCGATCACCGCGGTGATCGTCAGGCGGTTCGGTTTGACCTGGCTCATGATCCCGGCGCCGGGGGATCGAAGCCCGCGACGAAGGCGCCGAGCGGTGCGATGAACACGCCCCCGACGGAGCGGATGCGCTGCCCGAACGGCGCGAACACCGAACCGATGTCACTGCCGAGACCCGAGGACTGCGCGAGCACGGTGCCGTCGCGCGCGTCGAGCACGAAGACCTGCGCAGTGCTCGAGAACGTCCAGACCTGCCCGTCCTCGACGGTGACGATGCCGAGGTGGCGTGACGGCAGCGGTGGCGCGAACTCCCACTTCGACGCACCGGTCTCCGCGTCGAAGGCCGCGATCGGTCCCCCGAGCTGGGGCACCAACACCATGTCGCCCGCGACCGTGATCTCCTCGGTGAACTCGGGTCGTCCCTGCAGCGGCACGCGCCACCGCTCGGCGCCGGTCTTCGCGTCGACCGAGACGAGATCGATCGAGGCGGTGTTGCCGTCGATCAAGCGCACGCCTGCGATGACAGCGTCGCGAGGCGCGTCGTAGCCCGGCCGACCGACGACGTCACGGCCTGGATCGGTCTGCCACACGATCGAGCCGTCGTCGGGATCGAGCGCGGTCAGCGGCGAGCCGACGATGACGAGCCCGTCGGCAAGGGTCGGCCCGTTGCCCGCCGGCGTCATGCGGCGCGTCCAGATCACCTTGCCTGTGTCTCGATCGAACGCGGTCACGTCCGCATCGACCGACCCGTCCGCGTTCGTGATCGACCGAAGGAAGATCACCTTGTCGCCGTCGACCACTGGGCCGTTCGGAACGAACGACGTTCCGTTGTCGGTCCATCGAACGTCGCCGCTCGGGAGATCGATCGCCCGCAACGCGCCGCCGAGGGTCATGAAGAGCTGGTCGCCGTCGACCACCGCGTCGCCTCCTGCGGGCGACGGGCTGTCCGGATCGTCGCCGATGCGCTGCGGATCACCCGTCGCCGGATCGACGAGGTAGACCGCGCCACCCGTGTCGACGAGCACCGCCTTGCCCTCGAACTCGCCGACCGTCGTCGGGAACCCGGACTTGAAGGGCGCATCCGTGAACGGGTGCACCCAGCGCGCTTGCAGCGCGGTGAGGCCGCCCGGGCCGGGGCCGAGCCGGCGGACGACGGCGGAGTCGTCGACGGTCCACACGGCGCCGTCGCCCGCGGTGACGCCGAGCGTGAATTCTGGTGTGGGGTCGGTCGGCGCGACCGCGTCCGCCGCCGCGAACTCGTGCACCAACGTGCCCGTGCCGTCCACCTCGTCGACGTTGCCGTCGCTGCGGGCGATCGCGATGTGGCCGCCGGTCGCCGCCGCGGGCCCGACGAACCCCCCCGAGTGCGCCCACGCGAGTGCGCCGTCGGCGGCGTCGAACGCATACACCGTGCCAGAGTCACCGACGACGACGACGAGGTCGTCGACGACAGCAGGCCCGGTGCGGAACGTGTCGTTCGCGGTCACCTGCCAGCGCTGCGCACCTGTGTCTGCGGCGAAGGCGGACACACCGCCGCCGCCGTCGGCCGCGTAGACGAAGCCGTCGGCGTCGGACGCGAGCGCGCCTTCGACCGACCCTTTCGCCGAACGTGACCATCGCGTCTTGCCGTCGTCGATGTCGAACGCATGGATCCCGCCGAGGTCACTGCCGAACACCACCGTGTCGTTCACGACCGCGGGCGACGCGACCGCAGCCCCGCCGAGCGACCGCCTCCAGCGCTGCGTGCCGGTCGTCGCGTCGATGCCGAATGCCGAGCCGCCCTCGCTCGCGAACGCGACGATCCCTCGCGCGACAGCGGGCCGCGTCGCGACGTTGTCGTCGACCTCGATCGACCAGAGGAAGAAGCCGCGCGCGTCGAGCGCGTACACCTTCTTGTCGGTGGCACCGGCGTAGAGGCGCCCGGTCTCGGGGTCGAACCCGGGTGCGCCGTACATGGACCCTCCGGGATGGAAGCGCCATCGCACGACGTCGGGCGTGTCCGGAGCGAGCGCGACCAGGTCGCCCCGCTCGGAGGCGACGACGATCGACGGGGGGTCGGTGGGCACGAACGTGGCAGGGAACGTCGGCGGCGTGATCGAGCCGGTCGGCGTGGCCTTGCCGACTCGACCGAGCGAGAGCTCGCCCTCGGGCGGGGGTGCTGCCGCGGCGCGCGCGGCGTTCGGCACCTCACGATCGCTGACTCGCTGCGTGCCGACGCTGACGAGCGCGGTGTGCTGTGTCACGCTGCCGTCGGCGGCGATCTCGTCTCGCTCGACGGGCCCGACGCCACTGCAGGCAAGCGTGCGGTTCTCGGTGGTGCCGTCCGCGATCGACTCGGTGATGTCGAGGCGCAGGCAGTCCTTGAAGCCGCTCGCGTCAGTGTGCTCGAGGACCTTCCCGTCGATGGTGTAGGGCTGGCCGGCGCCTGTCTTGCCTTCGGCGTGCCAGGTCTTGCCGACCTTCAGGTCGCTCGGGATGAACACGGGCGGTGGGTCGAACACGACCTCCCCGGTCGGGAGGCCGAGCGTCAGCAGCCGGTCACCGAGCGCATCCCGCGTGAACACGACCGTCCGCTGCTGCGTGACCGTGCCTGTCGGGTCCATCGTCGTGACTCGCTCGATCCGCACCGTCGCGTGAAGGAGACCGGGAGGCAGTGGGTCGTTCGTGATCGATCCGTACAACGCGGTGATCTGAGCGAACGTCGCCGCGGTGAGCGTGAGCAGCGCCTCGTTGTCGCCCAGCACGTCGGTGTTGTCGCTCTCCCAACCGGCGGTCTTGCCCCCGGGGTCGACGAGCTCGGACAGCGCGGCGTCGCCGTCGACCAGTGGCAAGTAGCGCGACATCACCGCGCCCCCGTCGGGCGCGGGCTCGCGGTTCGGCAGCGTGAACGCGAGCGCCGAGCACACGATGACGGCGACGAGGCCGACGATCGCCAGCGTCGCTTGGATGCGCCCCTTCGGGGCGGCTTCGGTGTCCTCTGCGCTCAGCCGCGCGCCAACCGTTCGGCCACGACGACATCGAAGTCGCGGCGGAGGTCGGGCGATGCCTGCATGACCGACTCGAAGTCGGCCTTGGAGAGCGTCAGCGCGTTGACGTCGGTGGCGGCAGTGACGGTCGCGGTGCGAGGGCGGCCCGCGAGGATCGCGATCTCGCCCACGAACCCTCCGGGACCGCTCGTCGAGAGCTCTTGGCCCTGGGCGTTCGTCGTGCGCGCGACGCCGTCGACGATCAGGTAGAAGCGGTCACCCTCGGTGCCCTGCTCGATCATCTTGGTGCCGGCCTTGAACGACTCCTTCGAGAGCTTGGAGGACAGCGCGTCGACTTCGTCGGGTCGCAGGTGGCGGAACACGCGGTGCACCACGTTCGTGACCCACGCCTGGCCGAGCGCCTCGGTCTTGTCACCGGAGGACGACGTGTTGTCGACGTAGCGCACGTCGTGTGGCTGCAGCCGGTAGAAGGGTGCGGAGTCGACGGCGTCGCCGAGGTTGGAGAAGCGCTGTGTGAACAGCGCGGCCGCCTTCTTCGCGTCGTCGCCGCCGAGCTTGGTGACGTTGCCGACGAGCTGTGCACCCGTGGCAGCGTTCCAATCGTCGGGGCTGTCGGCCACGCCGATCGCGGCCACGGGGTTCTCGGAGAGGTTCGCCGCGCTCGTCGACCCGGGCGCGATGGAGAAGTACACCGTCGTGCCGTCGTTCACGTAGATGACCGGAGCGGCATGCGGGATGCCGTTCTTCGAGGCCGTTGCCAGCGTGAGCAGCGAGTGCGAGCCGAGGTAGTCGAGAACCGGATCAGCCATTGCAGGTGCGACCTCCACTGGGGCCGGCGGGGCCGGCGGGGAACGTTCGCCGCACCGTATCAATTCGCCCCAGACGGGGCCGCGGGCGTCAGGCCGACGGGTCGGCCGCGGTGAGCCCGACGGGGCAGGACACGCCGGTGCCGCCGAGGCCGCAGTAGCCGTTCGGGTTCTTGCCGAGGTACTGCTGGTGGTACGGCTCTGCGTAGTAGAAGGGCCCCGCGTCCGCGATCTCGGTGGTGATCATCCCGAACCCGGACTTGTCGAGCTGCGCTTGGTACATCTCTCGGCTGGCCTCGGCGGCCTTCCGTTGCTCTGGGCTGTTCGTATAGATCGCCGAGCGGTACTGCGTGCCCACGTCGTTGCCCTGGCGCATGCCCTGCGTCGGGTTGTGGCTCTCCCAGAAGATCTTCAACAGTCCGTCGTAGCTGATGACCTTCGGGTCGAACACCACGAGCACGACCTCGGCATGGCCGGTGCGACCCGAGCACACCTCTTCATAGGTGGGGTTCGGGGTGAAGCCGCCGGCGTAGCCGACCGCGGTCGACCACACGCCCTTCGCCTCCCAGAACTTCCGCTCGGCCCCCCAGAAGCAGCCGAGCCCGAAGACGGCCGTCTCCATGCCGTCGGGCCACGGCCCGGTGAGCGGGTGGAAGTTGACGAAGTGCTGCGCGGGCACTGGCATCGTCTCTGATCGGCCCGGAAGCGCACGATCCGCGGAGACGGGGGTGGTCTTGCTCGAGGAGAACAGCGCCATGCGCCCAAGGCTACGGCGCGAAGCGCACGGGTACGCTCGGCAGATGGCTCGGATCTCGCACTACTGACGCTCGGCCTTCCTTCGCTGGGCGCCCGCCACTGCGCGGCACGCCCCGGCGATGCTCGTCGCACTGCTGTCGGTGCGGCTGGCCGATGAGTCGGCCGGCTTCCTGATCCCCGGCAGCTTCGAGGCGTTCCGCTCCGAGCTGCACCTCTCGTACGCACAGGCCGCGACGATCCTCGCGGCGGGCGCTCCTGGCGCGATCGTCGGCAATGGCTTCTCGATCGCCGCGGACTACCTGAGCCGTCGCGTGATCGCGGCCGGGGGCGCGTTGTGGTTCGCGGCCGCGGTCGCGGTGTTCGCGGTGAGCGACTCGTACCTCGTCCTCGTC
>DATKAS010000176.1:0-2056 GCA_035497855.1 Acidimicrobiales bacterium | reverse complement strand
TGGTCGTCAGGTTGCAGTTGCCGGTCCGCTCGCCGTAGCCGTTGATCGTCCCCTGTACCTGCGTCGCGCCACCGCGTACACCGGCGAGCGCGTTGGCGACACCGGTACCTGCGTCGTCGTGCAGGTGCACCGCAACGGTCACGTCACTGCCGAAGTAGCGCACGACCTCGGCGACGGTCGCTTCGACCTCGTGCGGCAGTGTCCCGCCGTTCGTGTCGCAGAGCACCAGGTGGCTGGCGCCGTTCGCGGCGGCGCCTTCGAGCACGCGCAGCGAGAACTCGGGGTTGCGCTTGAAGCCGTCGAAGAAGTGCTCGGCGTCGAACAACACTTCCATGCCCGAACGCCGGAGGAACTCGACCGAGTCGGAGACCATGGCGACGCCCTCGTCCAACGTGGTGCCGAGCGCTTCGGTGACGTGGTAGTCCCAGCACTTGCCGACGATGCAGACCGTCCCGACGTTGGCCTCGACGAGATGGCGCAGCGTGTCGTCGCTGTCGACGCGTCCTTTGGCCCGCCGGGTCGACCCGAACGCGACCAGCGTGCTGGTGTTCAGCTTCAGCTCTTCCGGCACGCGCCGGAAGAGCTCGTCGTCCTTCGGGTTCGCGCCCGGCCACCCCGCTTCGATGAAGTGGACGCCGAGCCAATCGAGCTGCTCCGCGATCCGCAGCTTGTCCTCGACCGTGAGCGAGATGCCCTCGAGCTGAGACCCGTCCCGGAGCGTCGTGTCATAGATCTCGATCTGGGTCATACGAGCTCACACCAGTCTTTGTACTTGTCGATCTCGCCGCGCACTGCTTTCGCGTACTCGCCGGCGATGACTTTCGTCATCGGGCCCGGGCACGGGATCGTGCGATCGTCGACGGAGTTCACCGCGCTGACCTCGGCCGCGGTGCCGCACACGAAGAGCTCGTCGCAGACGTAGAGATCGCTGCGCGACAACTCGTCGACCCGCACCTCGAACCCGTGATCGCGGGCGATCGTCATCACCGAGTCCTGCGTGATCCCCGGCAGCGCACCGGCCGAGATCGGCGGCGTGATCAGCACACCTCGACGGGCGGCGAAGATGTTCTCGCCCGTGCACTCGGAGACGAGCCCGTCGGGGTTCAACATGATCGCCTCGTCGTAACCGGCCTTCAGGGCCTCGACCTTCGCGAGCGACGAGTTCACGTAGTTGCCGGTCGTCTTCGACAGCGGCGGCATCGTGTTGTGGTCGTGGCGCGTCCAGCTCGAGATCTTCATGCGCACGCCCTTCGAGACCGCGTCGTCGCCGAGGTACGCGCCCCACGGCCAGCACGCGATCGCGACGTCGACCGTGCACGGCAGCGTGTTGAGACCCATCTCGCCGTAGCCGTAGTACGCGATCGGGCGGACGTAGCACGAAGGCAGACCCGTCGACCGCACGGTGTCCTTCGTCGCCTGGATGATCTCGTCGACCGTGAAGGGGATGTCGATCATCATGATCTTCGCCGAGTCGAACAGGCGCACGATGTGGTCGGTCAGGCGGAAGACGGCCGGGCCGCGCTCGGTCTCGTACGCGCGGATCCCTTCGAAGACACCCGTGCCGTAGTGGAGTGAATGCGTCAGTACGTGGATCTGCGCGTCGGCCCACGGCACAAGCTCGCCGTTCATCCAGATCTTCTCGGTGGGTGTGATGGGCATCGTGGTGCCTTTCGTCTTGCGCCGACGTCAGCAGGCGGCGGCGATGGCGTCGCCGATCTGCGTGGTCGTTCCCTTTACATCGTCGGTTGTGTCCAGAGCCTTCTGAATTCGGGCGACGGCGGCGGTCTCCCCCAGGAAATCGCACATCATGGCGGCCGAGATCACCGCGGCCCGGGGATCGGCCTGCCCGGTGCCGGCGATGTCGGGAGCCGAGCCGTGGACGGGCTCGAAGAGGGACGGCCCGGTCCGAGCCGGATTGAGGTTCGCGGATGCCGCTCGGCCGATGCCGCCGCCGACGGCGCCGCCGAGATCGGTGAGGATGTCGCCGAAGAGGTTGTCGGTCACGATGACGTCGTAGCGACCGGGGTCCTGCACCATGTAGATGCACGCCGCGTCG
>DATKAS010000175.1:0-2474 GCA_035497855.1 Acidimicrobiales bacterium | reverse complement strand
ACGTCCGACACTGCCTGCACCGTGCCCTTGATCGAACGCACGCCCTTGCTCGTGCGCACGTTGAAGTCCTTCACGAGATGGTCGACGGTGAGCACCGGCGTGCTCGCCACTTCGCGGACCTCGGAGGAGTCCTCCGCGACCGCGCTCACGAGCCCGTCCTCATGCGTCCATGTCCCAGTGGCCCATCAGCTGCTCGCTGAAGTGGCAGGCCGCGAGCTGGTCGTGCTTGCCGACGACGCGCAGCATGGGAACTTCCATCTCGCAGATCTCGGCCGAGTACCGGCATCGCGGGCGGAACGCACACCCGGACGGCGGCGCCAGCATGTTCGGCGGCGAGCCCGGGATCGGTCGCAGCCGGCTGCCGTCGCCCCGGGGGATCGAGCTCATCAACCCCACGGTGTACGGATGGCCGGGGTTGTCGAAGATGTCGTCGACGGTGCCGACCTCTGCACTCCGCCCCGCGTAGAGCACGCGCACCCGCGTCGCGAGCCGAGCGATGACGCCGAGGTCGTGCGTGATGAACACGACCGCGGACTTCGTTGCCTCCTGCACCTCCTGGATGACCTCGAGGATCTGCGCCTGGATGGTCACGTCGAGCGCGGTCGTGGGCTCGTCAGCGATCAGCACTTCGGGATCGTTCGAGATCGCCATCGCGATCATCGCCCGCTGCCGCATGCCTCCCGAGAACTCGTGCGGGTACTGCGACGCCCGCGTCGCCGGCTGCGGGATGCCGACCTGGTCGAGAAGGCTGATCGCCTTCGCGTACGCCTGGTTCTGCGACATGTCGTTGTGGGCGAGGACCGCCTCGGCGATCTGGTCGCCGACCTTGAGCACCGGGTTCAACGCGGTCAGCGGGTCCTGGAAGATCATCGCGATCTTCGAGCCGCGGTAGCGCCGCACGTCGCCCTGCTCACGCCCGAGCAGCTCCTCGCCCCGGAACTTCACCGAGCCGGTGATCGTGGCCGACTTCGGCAGCAACCCCATCGCCGCGAGCATCGTGACCGACTTGCCCGACCCCGACTCCCCGACGACACCGAGGACCTCGCTCTCGTGCACCGCGAGATCGACACCCCGGACCGCGTACACAGGACCGTCCTCGGTCTTGAACGTGACATGGAGGTCTTCGATCTCGAGGACGGCACCGCTCGATCCGCCCCCGCGGGGAGTGCCGACCGGGTCGGCCGCGGTCGTGCTCATCACCCGACCCGCTGCTGGCGGGGATCGAGCGCGTCGCGCAGGCCGTCACCCATGAAGTTCACAGCGAGCACCACGAGGACCACCGTGACGCCGGGGAACCACACCAGCCACGGCGCGATGCTGAAGTAGCCCTTGCTGTCCGCGAGCAGGTTGCCCCAGGTCGGGACGGGCGGGTTGACGCCGAACCCCAGGAACGACAACGCGGACTCGGTGAGGATGGCAGCGGCCACGTTCAGTGTCACGGTGACGATGATGGGGCCCGCAGAGTTGGGAAGCAGGTGGCGAAAGATGATCCGCTTGTCGCTCGCACCGAGCGCACGCGCGGCCTCGACGAATTCCTTCTCCTTGAGCGACAGCACGACACCCCGCACGATGCGCGCCGTCGGCATCCAGAAGAACAGCGAGAGGATGACGATCGTCGCTCGCATGCTGCCGGCGTCGCCCATGATCTGCCTCGCCCACGGCTGCCGTTCGGGCAGGTTCCGCATGAGGATGAGGATCACGAGCAGCGGCAGCGCGATGAACAGGTCGGTGACCCGCATCACGAAGTTGTCGATCTTGCCGCCGAAGTAGCCCGCGACGGCACCGACGATCGTGCCGATGAACGTCGCGACGAACGCCACGGCGAAGCCCACCGCGAGGGAGATGCGTCCCCCGTAGATGACGCGGCTGTACAGGTCACGGCCGATCGCGTCGGTGCCGAACCAGTGCGCGGATGTCGGCCCCTGGAACACCGGGCCGACCCCGGTCGCCTCGTACGGGTACCGCGCGATCTGGTGGGCGAAGATCGCGGTCAGGCTCATGAAGATGAGGAAGATCGCGCTCGCCATGGCGAGCTTGTGGCGACGGAACTTGCGCCAGGCCAGAAGGCCGGGCGACAGCGAGATGGGAGCGACCTGCTCGGCTTCGGCCTCGATGATCTCGTGAGGTACGACCCGGCCGACCGCCCCCTGGACCGCCGCCTGCTCGCCGACCAGAGGGTTCGACTGGAGGTCAGTCAAGTCGGATCCTCGGATCGAGCCACGCATACGCGAGGTCCGCGAGCAGGTTGAAGAAGATCACCGAGAAGACGACGATCATCATCCACGGCAGGATCTGCGTGTAGTCACCGTTCTGGTACGCGTTCACGAAGAACCGTCCCATCCCCGGGTACTGGAAGATCGCTTCGGTGATGACGAGACCCCCGACGATCGCTCCCAGATCGAGTGCGGCGTAGGTGACCAACGGGATGAGCGCGTTGCGGAAGCCGTGTCGCACGATCACGCGCTTCTCACTGA
>DATKAS010000174.1:0-9392 GCA_035497855.1 Acidimicrobiales bacterium | reverse complement strand
CACCGCATTGGCAGCTGACGCGACCTACGTGGAGGCGCTCGACAAGTTCGACCCGGCTCGGCCAGCACCAGGTTGCGCTGCCATCGTCTGACCCGACGCTTGAGGGGCGAGGCGGGCCTCCGTGGTCCTCGGAGTTTTCGCGCTGATTCGGCACGATGGGCACATGCTCGAGCTGCGACCTTCGTGTGAGAACTGCGACGTCGACCTTCCTGCCGACAGCCCGGACGCTCGGATCTGCACATACGAATGCACATGGTGCGCGACGTGCGCTGAGGCGGTGCTTCAAGGCGTTTGCCCTAACTGTGGGGGCAACCTCGAGCGCCGACCGATCCGCCCGCCGGAGATGCTCGCTACGCATCCGGCGAGCACGGTCCGCGTCTACAAGCCGGTCGACCTCGAGGTCCACCGGGCGCGGGTCGAGTCGCGGTTGACGACCTGACGGGCCGGAGGAAGGCGCAGTCGGTCGGCTACGAGCCTCCGGGATACCACGGCCGGTACCTTCCCATCCGTGCCCCAGCGCGAACCCTTCACTGGCGCGGTGTTGACCGGTGGCGCGAGCTCGCGCATGGGCACCGACAAGGCGCTCGTCGAGATCGACGGTGTGCCGCTCGCGGCACGCGTCGCCGCCGCACTGACGCGTGCGGGCGCAGTGCGCGTCGTCGCGATCGGCGGCGATGTCGAGCGGCTCCGAGCGCTCGGGCTCGAGGCGCATCCCGATCGCGTCGCGGGGGAGGGCCCATTGCGCGGCATCGTGACCGCACTCGAGCTCGCTCGGACCGACGTCGTCTTCGTTGCGGCGTGCGACCTCCTCGCGCCGGACGAGCTCGCGATGCAGGAGGTGCTCGACGCGCTGACGCTCGATGCGGACATCGTCATGCCGAGGACGGATCGGCTCGAGCCGCTCCTCGCTGCCTACCGACGGCGATGCCTCCCGCACCTCACCGCCGAACTCGACAGCGGCGAGCGTGCGCCCCATCGCGCGATCGAAGGCCTCGCGGTCGTGCAGGTCCGGTTGCGCGACGCGAACGCGGTCCGTGACGCCGACACCCCCGGCGACCTGCCGATAGCCTGAAACGGTGGCCGCTGAGGTCGACATCGAGGAGCTCGCCCGTGTGCGCTACGCGGGTGCGATCGCGCTCATCGACGTCCGCCGGCGCGACGAGTACGAGGAGTTCCATGTGCCCGGCGCGGTGCTGATCCCGCTCGACGAGCTGCCCGACCGTCTCCACGAGCTGCCGCCGGTGTCCCCGCTCTACATCATCTGTCGCACGGGAGCGCGCAGCGGCGTGGCGGCAGACTTCCTCGCCGAGCAGCAGATCGAGGCGATCAACATCGCGGGAGGCACGCTCGCGTGGATGAGGGCCGGCAACGACGTCGTCACCGGGGCCGACCCGACGTGACCGCGTGACGTCACCTCCCGTTCGGTGGACCGCCACCGACGAGGCGCTCGCCGAGGTCATCGAGCATGTCTCGAGCGCACCGGCATACGCGATCGACACCGAGTTCCACCGCGAGCGCTCCTACTACCCGAAGGTCGCGCTCGTGCAGCTCGCCGTACCCGACCTGATCGCACTGGTCGATCCCCTCGCCGTCGACATCGCGCCGCTGGCGAAGCTGCTCGACAGCGACGTCACCGAAGTCGTCCACGCCGCACAGCAGGACCTCGAAGTGCTGAGCCGGGGCTGCGGCACGGTGCCTCGAGTGCTGTTCGACACCCAGCTCGCCTCGGGCTTCGTGGGCTACAGCTCGCCGGCGCTCACGAACCTCGTCTCGTCGGAGCTCGGCATCCGGCTCCCGAAGGGCGATCGCCTCACCGACTGGCTGGCGCGGCCGCTCTCCGACGAGCAACGCGCGTACGCGGCTTCTGACGTCGCCCACTTGCTCGCGATCCGCGATCGGCTCGTCAGCAAGCTCGAGGCGGCCGGGCGGCTGGAGTGGGCGCTCGACGAGTGCGAGGAGCTGCGCACGCGCCCGATCGGCCCACCCGATCCCCGGCGTGCGTGGTTGCGGATCAAAGATCACCGCCACTTGCGGGGTGCGAGCCGGGGGGTCGCCCAGGAGGTCGCGGCCTGGCGTGAGCGGCGGGCAGCCGCGCTCGATCAGCCGGTGCGCTTCGTGCTCGCAGACCTCGCGATCCTCGGGATCGCGCAACGTCCCCCGACAGATGTGGCGGGCCTTCGACGCGTGCGTGGCATCGACGAGCGCGCGCTTCGCAAACCGGTCGTCGACGAGCTCCTCGACGCCATCCACAAGGGCACCGAGCTCGACCCGACCGAGATCACCCAGGCCGACACCGAGGAGATCCCTCGCGACTTGCGGCCCGCGGTGACGCTCGTGTCGGCATGGGTGAGCCAGCTCGCGCGCGACCTCCACATCGACACGATGCTGCTCGCGACGCGCAACGACCTCGTCGAGCTGCTGGTCGGCAGCCCGACCGCGCGGCTCGCGCATGGCTGGCGCGCCGAGCTGGTCGGCGATCAGATCCGCCGGCTCGTCGACGGCGAAGCGGCGCTCGCGTTCGACGGATCGGGAGGCCTCGTGCTCGAGCCGCGCGTCGGCCACGAGCGCCCAGCCAGCGAGCGTTCAGACGGCGAGCACGACCGCCTCATCGGGTAGCAGCGACCCGTCGAACGGCTGGCCGGAGCGCCCCGCGGCGCTCGACACCTCGATCGTGCCCTGGTGCGCGACCCTGCGCGGCTCGTCCACGAAGCTGACGACGACGACCCGACGATCGGCTCGGGAAGCGCGCTCGAACGCGAGCACCCCGTCCGCGCCGTCGAGCCACGCGAACGAACCGGTTCGCAGCGCGTCCGACCCTCGCCGAGCCGTGAGGAGGTCGCGGTGGAGCCACAGCATCGACGCGGGGTCCGGCCGTTGCGCCTCGGCCGATCGCACGTCCGCGTGCGGAGGGAACGGCAGCCACGTCGCTGCTCCGTTCCATCCATGGGGCGGGTCGATCTCCCACGGGATCGGCGCGCGGCACCCGTCGCGGCCTCCGGGGTCCGGCACCTGGTCGCCGGCGACGATCGCGTCCTCGAGACCGAGCTCGTCGCCCGCATAGAGGAACGGCGTGCCCCGCAGCGTGAGCAGCAGCACAGCCGCGGCACGCGCTCGCCCCTCAGTGCCGTAGCGGGTGCGGGGTCGTTGCTGATCGTGGTTGCCGAGGACCCATGTCGGCCACGCGTCGACGGGGTCGAGCGTCGATCTGGTGACGTCGATCATCGTGTGCCACGTGTCCGCGTCCCACGGCGCGAGCAACGGGGCGAAGTTGAACGCGAGGTGCAGCTCGTCGTGATCGCCGTAGTACGCGGCGACGCGACGAGGCGGGCGCGAGATCTCGCCGACTGTCACCCGTTCACCCGGATAGCTGTCGATCACCGCCCGGAGCCGGCGCAACAGATCGTGAGTCCGCGGGTCGTCGTGAAAGAGGAAGTGAGGGTGGCCGACGCGCTCGGGCGGGTCATCCGGGAGCGCGGGGTCTTTGCCGATGAGGTCGACCACGTCGATCCGGAAGCCGTCGACACCTCGGTCGAGCCAGAAGCGAACGACGTCGTGCATCGCGGCCTCGACCTCGGGGTTCCCCCAATTGAGGTCCGGCTGCTCGGGCAGGAAGGAGTGCAGGTACCACTGGCCTGTGCCCTCGTCGAACGTCCACGCCCGCTTGCCGGTGAAAGCAGCCGTCCAGTTGTTGGGCGGCTCGCCGTCGCCACCGCCGTCGCGCCAGTAGTACCAATCCCGCTTGGGGCTCGCCCGCGAGGACCTGCTCTCGGCGAACCACGGGTGCTGGGACGAGGTGTGGTTCGGCACGAGGTCGAGGAGCAGCCGCATGCCGCGGCTGTGGAGCTCGGAGAGCAAGTGGTCGAGGTCGTCGATGGTGCCGAACAGCGGGTCGACGTCCCGGTAATCGGCCACGTCGTAGCCGTAGTCCGCCATCGGGGAGCGGAAGATCGGGGAGAGCCAGACCGCGTCGACACCCAGCCAGGCGAGGTGATCGAGGCGTCCGGCGATGCCCCGGAGGTCCCCGACGCCGTCCCCGTTCGCATCGGCGAAGGACCGTGGGTAGATCTGGTACACGACGGCTGACTGCCACCAGGGGAGGGCCATGCCCGAGGAGGATAGGGTCCGACGATCCAGGCCGATCGGTCCTGGTCACACCCCATCCGGCGCCAAAAGTTCACCCCTCGACATCCGACGGAACGACGTCGGAGGGCGCTACACTGAGCCTCCCATTGCCGCGTCCGCCCGGGGAGCACGCCCGTGAAGAAGGGTCGCCACCGGCGCTTCGAAGAAGCCCGCAAGCTCAAGCAGTCCGGCCCTGAGGCGTTCGGCGCCTTCGGTCGCCCCGACACCGACTCGTCCCACACGACGAAGACGGAAGACGACGAGTACGCGGCGCTGGCTGCCAAGTACGGCGTCGAATTCGACGACGACGAAGACCTCGACGACGAGGACGACTAGCCGCTCACCCCTGCGCCGCGTGCCTGCGGCGCCAGCATGCAGATGACCTCCCCCGCCATTCGCAACGTCGCGCTCGTCGCCCACGTCGACCATGGGAAGACCACCCTCGTCGACGCCATGCTGCGCGCCACTGGTGTGTTCCGAGCCAACCAGGCCGTCGTCGATCGGGTGATGGACTCGAACGACCAGGAGCGTGAGCGCGGCATAACGATCCTCGCCAAGGCCGCGTCGGTCACGTGGCGCGGCACCAAGATCAACCTCGTCGACACGCCCGGCCACGCAGACTTCGGAGGGGAGGTCGAGCGCGCGCTCGCGATGGTCGACGGTGTCGTGCTGCTCGTCGACGCCGCCGAAGGGCCGCTGCCCCAGACCCGCTACGTGCTGTCGAAGGCGCTGGCCCAGCACCTCCCTGCGGTCGTGGTGCTCAACAAGGTCGATCGCAGCGACGCCCGTCCGCACGAGGTCCTCGACGAGATCTACGAGCTCTTCTTCGACCTCGACGCGGCAGATCAGCACATCGAGTTCCCGATCATCTCGGCGATCGCGCGCGACGGGCGCACGATGAAGGGGGTCGGCATCCCCAGCGCGTCGGACGACCTCACGCCGCTGATGGACACCATCCTCGACACGATCCCAGCGCCCGAGGGTGACTCGAACGCGCCACTCCAGGCGATCGTCACCAACCTCGACGCAAGCGACTACCTCGGGCGCCTCGCCATCGGACGCGTCGTCGAGGGCACGCTGCGCAAGGGCCAGCAGGTCGCGCTCTGTGAAGAGGAGACCGAGGTCGGCGACAACGGCATCGCGGCATCACCGCTGAAGCGAAAGCTGTCCCAGCTGATGGCGTTCGAGGGGATCAGCCGCGTCGACGTCGACGAGCTCGGCGCAGGCGACCTCTTCGTGGTCGCAGGCTTCCCGGAGGTCGAGATCGGCGACACGCTCGCGGATCCCGATCTGCCTCGGCCACTGCCGAGGATCACCGTCGACGAGCCGGTGCTGCGGATGACGTTCGGTGTGAACACCGCGCCGACATCGGGGAAGGCGGGGCGGTACGTCACGTCACGCCACCTTCGCGAACGGCTCGAGCGCGAGGTGCTCGGCAACGTGTCGATCCAGCTGACCGACACCGACTCACCCGATGTGCTCGAGGTCGCGGGACGCGGCGAGCTCCAGCTCGCGGTCCTCATCGAGTCGATGCGGCGCGAGGGCTACGAGCTCGAGGTGAGCCGGCCCGAGGTCATCACGCGGGAGATCGACGGGAAGCAATGCGAGCCCCTCGAGCGCGGGGTCGTCGACGTCCCCGAGGAGCACGTCGGCACCGTCACGCAGGCGCTCGCGCCGCGCCGCGGCCGTGTGATCGACCTGCGCCCGGGTGATCCCGGGCGCAGCATCGTGACGTTCGAGGCACCGGCGCGCGGCCTGATCGGCTTCCGGTCGCTTCTGATGACGGCGACTCGAGGCACGGCACTGCTGCACCAGCACCACGGCGGCTGGATCCCGTGGGCAGGCGAGCTGCCGCACCGCCAGACCGGCACGATGGTCGCGGACCGAGCCGGCGCGTCGAGCGGCTACGCGCTCGACAACCTCCAGCTGCGGGGCACGCTGTTCATCGGGCCGGGCGAAGAGGTCTACGAGGGGATGGTCGTCGGGGAGAACTCACGAGCCGGCGACATGGTGGTCAATGTCACGCGGGAGAAGCAGAAGACCAACATCCGCACACACGCCGCGGACGATGCCATCAAGCTGACGCCGCCGGTGGTGCACACCCTCGAGACCGCCATCGAGTTCATCGCGGACGACGAGCTGGTCGAGGTGACTCCCGACGCGATCCGCATCCGCAAGCGCGTGCTGCGCGAGCAGGATCGCCGCCGTCTCGGCCGCTAGCTACCGCCTGACCTGGGGATGAGGCAGGAACGCCTTCCTGCCACGACGCTCGTCGAGGTACTCCGCGAGCGCCTTGTAGACCTCGACGCCGACTGTCTCGCGCAGCTCGTCGGCGAGGGTGATGTACACCGGCTCCTTCGCGACGAACGCGTCGGGGCTGTCGGTGCACCACCAGTGGAACTCGAGGCCACCGTCGCCCCAGTCGCGGCGCTTCCACTCGCGCACGGTCGACGTGACGTGACCGTTCTCGTCGGTGCTGTCGACCTGCCTGATCGGCAGCTGCCAGCAGACCTCGGGCTTCCAGTCGATGTACCGCTCACCGGCTTGCAACGCCGCGGAGTGCAACGCGCACCCTTCGCCGCCGGCGAAGCCGGGTCGGTTGAGGAAGATGCAGGCGTCCTTCACGAGCCGTGTGCGCCAGTCGCCGTTCTTCTGGAGGACGGCGAAGCTGCCCTTCTTCTCCGCGACGTGGTGGAACTGCCACTGCTCGGGCGTGAGCCGCTTCGCGTAGCGCTTCACCCGCTTGTAGTCCTCGTTGTCGCGGAAGTGTGCCCCGTACGAGCAGCACCCCTGGTTGAGCTCGGGGGTGGGCCCCGTGAGCACGCCCTGACAACCTGCGCCCCAGATGCAGGTCCAGTTGCTCGTGAGGAACGTGACGTCGAAGAGCCACGTGCGATCTTCGTTCGGGTCTTCGAACGAGAACCACTCGTGTCGGTCGTCCATGGAGCGTGACACTAGGGGGCTACGTTGGCGGTGTTGAGCACCCTCGTCGAAGATCTCCGTACGGCGCTCGCGCCTGACCGCGTCCGCACCGAGAGCCTCGAGCTCGCGTTGTACGGACGCGACGCCTCGGGCCTCGCGGGACATGCCGCGGTCGTGTGCTTCCCGCTCAGCACCGAGGAGGTGCAGGCGTGCGTGCGGGCCGCAGTCGCGCACGGGCGCCCCTTCGTGACGCGCGGGTCGGGCACCGGCCTCGCGGGCGGCGCGGTGCCGCTCGACGACCCGGTCGTCATCGTCACCACGAAGATGGACCGTGTGCTGTCCGTCGACCCCGAGGCGCGGGTCGCATGGGTCGAGCCCGGTGTCCTCAACCTCGACCTGAGCAGGGCGGTCGCGCCGCTGGGCCTCCACTTCGCGCCCGACCCTTCGAGCCAGCAGTCCTGCTCGGTGGGCGGCAACGTCGCCACGAACTCGGGCGGCCCGCACTGCCTCGCGTACGGCGTCACGAGCACCCACGTGCTGGCCGTCGAGGTCGTGCTCCCCGACGGGACGGTCACCGTCCTCGGCGGTCTCGACCCCGAGCCCGAGGGCTACGACCTAAGGGGGGCGTTCGTCGGAGGCGAGGGCACGCTCGGTGTGGCGACGAGGATCGCGGTGCGGCTCACGCCGATCCCGCCGGTCGTGCGCACGTTGCTGCTCGACTTCCCGAGCGTCGACGCGGGCGCGGAGACCGTGAGCGCCATCATCGCCGGAGGGCTCGTGCCGGCAGCGATCGAGATGATGGACGCCCGCATCACCGCGGCGGTCGAGGCGTTCGTCCACGCCGGCTTCCCGCTCGATGCGGCTGCCATGCTGATCGTCGAGGTCGACGGGTTGCCCGCCGCGGTCGACGACGCGGTCGAGCGCGTGCGTTCCATCGGGCTCGCGCACGGCGCTCGCACCGTGCGGGTCGCGGAGTCCGACGCCGAGCGAGCGCTGTGGTGGAAGGCGCGCAAGAGCGCCTTCGGTGCGATCGCGCGGATCAACCCGGACTACTACCTCCACGACACCGTCGTGCCACGTCGCCGCCTCGTCGAGGTCCTGCGTGAGGTCTACGCGATCGCAGAACGCCACGACCTCGTCGTGATGAACGTGTTCCACGCGGGAGACGGCAACCTGCACCCACTGCTGTCGTTCGACCGACGCGTGCCGGGCGTGATGGATCGTGTGCTCGCCGCGGGGAAGGAGATCGTCGCGGCCTCGGTCGCCGCTGGTGGTGTGCTCTCGGGAGAGCACGGCATCGGCATCGAGAAGCGCGATTTCATGCCCTTGCTGTTCTCTGCCGACGACCTCGACGCGCAGGCGCGGTTGCGAGAGGCGTTCGACCCCGACGGCGTGGCGAACCCGCAAAAGGTGCTCCCGGCCGGGTCGCGCTGCGGCGACCTGCAGTCGATCCCCGAGGGTGTGTGGGTGTGAGCGTCGTGGAGACCACCATCGACCTCGCGTCGTTCGCCGAGGAGATCGGCGCCACCGGACCCGTCGCTGTGGTCGGTGGCCGCACGCAGTGGGAGGTCGGGGGCCCACCTGACGCGGGAACGCGGCTCGTCGCCGCGCCGGCGGGGATCGCGTGGATCGCGGCTGAGGAGATGACCGTGTGCTGCGGAGCGGGCACGCTCGTCACCGATCTCGACACTGCGCTCGCGGCGCACGGTCAGCTCGTCGCGCTCCCGAGCTGGGAGGGCGCGACGGTCGGTGGCGTGCTCGCGGTCGGCCACAGCGGGATCCGTCGGCTCGGCTACGGGCCCGTGCGCGACACGTTGCTCCAGGCCCGCTACGTGTCCGCAGAGGGCCGCTTGGTGAAGGCCGGCGGTCCGACCGTGAAGAACGTGAGCGGGTACGACCTGTGCCGGCTCCTCGTCGGCTCGTTGGGGACCATCGGTCTCATCGGCGAGGTCATCCTGCGCACGCGACCCGTCCCGCTCGCCTCGCGGTGGTTCACGGTGGCCACGGGCGACCCGACGAGCTTGCTCACGTCGCTGCAACGTCCTTCGAGCGTGCTTTGGGATGGTGAGACCGCCTCGGTGCTGCTCGAAGGACATCCGAGCGACATCGAGGCACAGGCCGCGCGCCTCGACCTGCACGAGGCGAGCGGTCCCCCGGCCCTTCCACCGCATCGGTGGTCGGTGCCACCGTCTGACGTCGGCGCGCTCGGCGGCACGTTCGTCGCCGAGGTGGGTGTCGGGGTCGTGCACCACGACGAGCCCCGACCTCCGCGGCCTGTCGATGCCGTGGTGGCTGATCTCACGATTCGCATCCGCAACGCCTTCGATCCGACGCGTCGCCTCAACCCC
>DATKAS010000173.1:0-9404 GCA_035497855.1 Acidimicrobiales bacterium | reverse complement strand
GAGGCGCTCACCTATCACCTCTACAGCCACTTCGACGAGGGCGCGGCGAACCATCTGTTCGCGGTTGCCGCCGGTCTCGACTCAGCGGTGCTCGGCGAGAGCGAGATCCTCGGGCAGGTGCGCGACGCGTGGGAAGCGGCGAAGGGGCATGGCACCGCCCGCGCCACGCTCAACGCGCTCTTCCGTCACGCCGTCGAGGTCGGCAAGCGAGTGCGCACGGAGACCGGGCTCTCGCGTCACACCGCGTCGGTCTCGATGGCTGCGGTGGCGATGGCCGACGACGCGCTGGATGGTCTCACCGGCCGCCGAGTGCTCGTGCTCGGCGCAGGCGACATCGGCGAAGGCATGGCAGTCGCGCTCGCGGACGCGGGGGTCGCCGAGGTGCTCGTCGCGAACCGCACCTTCCACCGTGCGGATGACCTCGCGACGCGGCTCGGGGGTCGTCCGGTCCGGCTCCTCGAGCTCGCCGACGCGCTCGGCGAGGTCGACGTCCTGCTCACCTCGACGGGCGCGCGATCGATCCTCGTCGAGCACGCCGACCTCGCTCCCGTGATGGCTGGGCGCCCCGATCGTCCCTTGCTCGTCGTCGATGTCGCAGTGCCACGCGACGTCGATCCGGGAGTCGCGTCGATCCCCGGCGTCACCTTGCTCGACATCGACGACCTTCGCGCGTTCGCGGACAAGGGGATCCAAGAGCGCCGCAGCGAGATCCCCGCCGCGCAGCGCATCGTCGACGACGAGGTGGGGCGCTGGATCGACCACTCGACGGCCCGCGAGGTCGCACCGCTCATCGCAGCGATGCGCGAATGGGCGGATGGTGTGCGCGAGGGCGAGCTCGACCGGGCGAAGTCGCGCCTCGACGCGCTCGAGCCGAAGCAGCGCGAAGCGGTCGAGGCGATCACGCGGGGCATCGTGGCGAAGCTCCTCCACGAGCCGACCGTCCGGCTCAAGGAGGTCGCCGGCACACCGCGAGGCGAGCGGCTCTCCGAAGCCCTGCGCGACCTGTTCTCGTTGTAGGGCTCGGCAAGCGCCGTGCGGGTGCGGATCGCGACCCGAGGCAGCCCGCTGGCTCGTTGGCAGGCCGAGCACGTCGGAGCGTTGCTTCGCGGCGACGATCCCGACGTCGACGTCGAGCTCGTCGTCGTCGAGACCCGCGGTGACGTCACGAAGGACCGCCCGATCCACGAGCTCGGCGGCCAAGGCGTGTTCGTGAAAGAGGTGCAGTCGACCGTCGTCGACGGCCACGCTGATCTCGCCGTCCACTCTGCGAAGGATCTGCCCTCGACCCCGACGCCGGGCCTCGTCATCGCGGCGGTGCCCGAACGGGGTGATCCACGCGACGCCCTCGTCGGCAGCGCCCTCGCCGATCTCCGCGTCGGCGCGACCCTGGCGACGGGATCGGTGCGCCGGCAGGCGCAGCTGGCACACCTGCGACCCGACCTCACGTTCGTCGACCTGCGCGGCAACATCCAGACTCGCTTGTCGAAGGTGCCGGCGGGCGGCGCGGTCGTGATGGCAGCGGTGGCGCTCGAACGGCTCGGCCTCGCGAGCCACGTCGCCGAAGTGCTCGACCCCGCGGTCATGCTTCCGCAGGTCGCGCAGGGGGCGCTCGCGGTGGAGTGCCGCGAAGCCGATCGCGCGACGATCGAGCGCTTGGGTCGCATCGAGCATGCGCCGAGCCGCGCAGCCGTCGACGGCGAACGATCGTTCCTTGCTGCCCTCGGCGCAGGCTGCGATCTCCCGGTCGGCGCGCACGTCACTGGATCTGCAGGTGCCTGGCGTTGCGAAGGGCTCATCGCCGACCTCTCGGGAACGACCGTGCTCCGGCACACCGAGGTCGGTGGTGATCCCGTGGCGCTCGGGACACAGGTCGCGCAGGTCTTGCTCGACGACCTCGGTGGATCTCGACTCCTGTCGCGGTCGTAGTCTCGGAGCATGGCTGACGAGCTCACGGGCCTGACAGGCGAGGTCACCGAGCTGCTGCAGCAGCTCATCCGCAACCAGTGCGTGAACGACGGGAGCCCCGAAAGCGGTGAGGAGGCGCGCAGCGCGAACCTGCTGCGCGACTACCTCGAAGGCGGTGGTGTCGACATCGGCACGTTCGAGTCGTTGCCGGGTCGCCGCTCGCTGGTGGCGCGCATCGAAGGCACGGATCCGTCGGCGCCGTCGCTCTGCCTCATGGGCCATACCGATGTCGTGCCGGTCACGCCGAGCGGGTGGCGGCGGGATCCGTTCGGCGGTGAGCTCGTCGACGGCGAGGTGTGGGGCCGAGGCGCGATCGACATGCTGAACCTCACCGCGTCGATGGCGGTCGCCACCAAGCACCTCGCGCGCACTGGCTTCCGACCGAAGGGCACGCTCCTGTACTTCGCCGTCGCGGACGAGGAGGCGGGGGGGCACTGGGGCGCCGAGTGGGCGCTCGACCACGAGCGCGACGCGGTCGCGGCCGACTACGTCCTGACGGAGTCGGGTGGGCTCGTGATGGACACGCGAGCGGGCGAGCGGGTCACCATCACGGTCGCGGAGAAGGGAGTCATGTGGCGGCGGCTGCGGGTGCGAGGCACTCCCGGCCACGGCTCGGCGCCGTTCGGTGCCGACAACGCGCTCGTGAAGGCCGCAGAGGTCGTGCGTCGCATCGCGGCCTACGAGCCACGCGCACAGATCCTCGATCTCTGGCAGAGCTACGTCGACGCATTCGATCTCACTGACGCGGAACGCAAGGCGCTGAGCGATCCGGACACGGTGCTCGAGGCGTGCCGCACGTTGCCCGACCAAGGCGTCGCCAAGCTGGCCCACGCGTGCACGCGCACGACGTTCTCGCCGAACGTCGCCCACGGCGGCGTGAAGACCAACGTCATCCCCGACGTCGTCGATCTCGACATCGACATCCGGGTGATGCCCGGAGAGACCGACGACGACGTGCGCGCGCACCTCGACGCCGCGCTCGGTGACCTCAGCAGTGAGGTCGAGCTGTCGGTCCTCCAGTCGGGCGAGTACACGCGCTCACCGACCGACACCCCGCTCTACGACGCGCTCGAGAAGGTCGCGCAGCGCGTCTACCCGCAAGCGACGCTCATGCCGGTGATGACCGTGGGTGGCACCGACGCGCGCTTCTACCGCAACGCAGGATCGCTCGCGTACGGGTTCGGCTTGATGAGCCGTGACGTGACGTACCAGAAGTTCCGTTCGCGCTTCCACGGCAACGACGAGCGCGTCGACGTCGAGTCGCTGCGGCTTTCGACCGACTGCTGGGTGTCGATCGCCGAGGACGTCGTCGGGTGAGACGGGCTTGAGGCCGGCGCGGCCGCTCGCCGGGCGGCGCGTGGTGGTGACGAGGGCGAGCGAGCAGGCGGGCGATCTCGTCGAGCGGCTGCAGGTGCTCGGCGCGAAGCCGATCGAGATCCCAATGATCGCGATCGTCGACGCGAACGACGGGGGAGCCGCGCTGCGTGACGCCGTGCGCGCCGCTCCCGACTGGATCGTCGTCACCTCGGCGAACGGCGCCGAACGCCTCCTCGATGCGTTGCGTGCCGAGCAACAGCACACGACCGCTCGCATCGCAGTCGTCGGCCCGATGACGGCCTCGGTGCTCGAACGCGGTGGCGTCGCGCCTGCCCTCATCCCCCCGGCGTTCGTCGCCGAGAGCCTCGTCGACGCGTTCCCGCCCGGACCTGGCACGGTCGTGGTCGCGCAGGGCGATCGAGCTCGGTCGGTCGTGGCGGACGGGTTGCGCGCGAAGGGATGGGAGGTCGTCGTCGTCGAGGCGTACCGAACGCTGGCGGTCGCGCCGACGCCTGCGGCGATCGCGGAGGCGCAGCGGAGCGACGCGATCTTGTTCACATCGGCATCCACGGTGACCGCCTACGTCGATGCCGCTGGCTCGGACACGGTTCCCCCCATCGTCGTGTGCATCGGCCCTGTCACCGCAGCAGCAGCCGTCGATGCCGGCCTCCGTGTCGCAGCGGTGCCCGACGAGCACACGATTCCCGCGATGCTCGCTGCCTTGGTCGAGGTGCTCGGGCCGTAGGATTCGCAGGTGCCGTTCCCCGCGCCGTTTCCCGCGCGTCGCCCCCGAAGGCTCCGTCGCACCCCTGCGATCCGTCGCCTCGTCGCCGAGACGCAGCTTCGGGTCGACGATCTCGTCGCTCCGCTGTTCGTGCGCGAAGGGATCGACAGCCCTCATCCGATCGCATCGCTCCCGGGCATCGTGCAGCACACGCGAGAGTCGTTGCGGAAGGAGGTGCGCGAGCTCTCCGACCTCGGCATCCCCGCCGTGGTGCTGTTCGGCGTGCCGCTGCACAAGGACCCCACCGGCACCCAGGCGTGGGCGGCGGACGGCATCGTCCAAGTCGCGCTGCGCGACCTCCGCGACGAGGTGGGCGATCGCATGGTGCTGATCGCCGACCTCTGCCTCGATGAGTACACCGACCATGGCCACTGCGGCGTGCTCACGCCCGAGGGCGACGTCGACAACGACGCGACCATCGAGCTGTACGCACGCGCTGCCGTCGCGCAGGCAGAGGCCGGTGCCGACATCGTCGCACCGAGCGGGATGATGGACGGCCAGGTCGGCGCGATCCGCACCGAGCTCGACGCGCGGGGTCACAGCGGCACTGCGATCCTCGCGTACTCCGCGAAGTACGCGTCCGCGTTGTACGGGCCGTTTCGCGACGCGGTGGACGTGCAGATCGTGGGCGGTGGCGACCGCAAGGGCTATCAGCAGGATTGGCGCAACGGCCGCGAAGCGCTCGAAGAGGTGCGGCTCGACATCGCCGAAGGTGCGGACATCGTGATGGTGAAGCCGGCGCTCGCGTACCTCGACGTGATCGCCGCGGTGCGCGCAGCGGTCGACGTGCCGGTCGCGGCATACCACGTGTCGGGTGAGTACGCGATGATCAAAGCCGCGGCCGAGAACGGATGGATCGACGGCGCCGCGGTGGCGGTCGAGCACATCACCGCGGTCAAGCGCGCCGGCGCCGACATCATCCTCACGTACCTCGCGCGCGAGCTCGCCGAGACGCTGTGACGTCCGAAGACCTGTGACATGAGCAGCAACGAGACCTGGTTCGAGCGCGCGCAGGCGGTCATCCCCGGCGGCGTCAACTCACCCGTCCGCGCGTTCCGCTCGGTGGGTGGTTCCCCGTACTTCGTCGCCCGTGCCGAAGGCGGCTATGTGTGGGACGTCGAGGGGAAGCGCTACACGGACTTCGTTCAGAGCTACGGCGCGATCATCCTCGGCCACGCACACCCGAAGGTCGTCGAGGCCGTGCAGAAGGCGGCGCTCGACGGCACGTCGTACGGCGCACCGACCACTCGAGAGGTGCTCCTGGCGGAGGCGATCTGCGAGCGGGTGCCGAGCTGTGAGCGAGTGCGCATGGTCAACAGCGGCACCGAGGCGACGATGACCGTGATCCGCGTCGCGCGCGGGTTCACGGGCCGGCAGAAGGTCGTGAAGTTCGCAGGCAACTACCACGGGCACGGCGACGCGTTGCTCGCCGCCGGCGGCAGTGGCGTGGCGACGCTCGGCCTCTCGGGCTCTGTCGGTGTGCCCTCCTCTGCGGTCGCGCAGACCGTCGTGGCGCCGTACAACCAGGTGCCGGTGCTCGACGACGACGTCGCGTGCGTGATCGTCGAGCCCGTCGCCGCGAACATGGGCCTCGTCCCTCCCGCTCCCGGCTTCCTCGAGGGCCTCCGAGCGGCGTGTGACGCAGCGGGCGCGCTGCTCGTGTTCGACGAGGTGATCACCGGCTTCCGGCTCGGGAGTGGCGGCGCACAGCAGCGGTACGGGGTGCGTCCGGATCTCACGTGCTTCGGCAAGGTGATCGGCGGCGGCTTGCCCGTGGGCGCGTTCGGCGGCCGCGCGGACGTGATGGAGGTGCTCGCGCCGCTCGGTCCCGTCTACCAAGCCGGCACGTTGTCGGGGAACCCGCTCGCGACTGCGGCCGGGCTCGCGGTGCTCCACGAGCTCGACGACGGCGTCTACATGATGTTGGAGGGGCGCGCGACCCAGCTGGCCGGATGGCTGCGCGACGTGATCACCGAAGCCGGCTTGCCGATCTGCGTGCCGACGGTCGGACCGCTCCTCGGCCTGCACTTCGCGGCCGAGCCCGCGGTCGACTACGACACGGCGAAGCAGACGGACGAGAAGCGTTACGCGGCGTTCTTCCACGCGATGCTCGATCGTGGGGTCGCGTTCGCACCCGGTCCATACGAGGTGGCGTTCCCGAGCATCGCCCACTCGAAGGACGAGCTCGAGCGCGTCGCCGACCTCGCGAGCGCAGCAGCGCAAGAGGTGGCCTCGGCGCTCTGACGCTGTGTCGGCTGCGGCCCGAGGCCGTGCTGACTACGGTGCGCCCATGGCACCACCGCAGAGTGACGCACTGGTCTTGTTCGGCATCACCGGCGACCTGGCGAAGAAGAAGCTGTTGCCCGCGGTGTACCAGCTCGCGGCGCGCGACCGGTTGCCCGGCTGTGTCATCGGGGTCGCATCACGCGAGCTCGCCGAAGGCGCACTCGAGCAACGTCTTCGTGACGCCGTCGGCGACGTCGTGCCGAACCCCGACGAAGACGTCATCGAGAACGTCCTCAAGCGGCTGAAGTACGTATCGGGCGACTATCGCGAGCAGTCGACATTCGCGCACTTGAAGGAGGCGCTCGACGGGGCGCAGTACCCGCTCTACTTCCTCGCGATCCCGCCGAGCTTGTTCGACGACGTCGTGCAGGGCCTCGCGACGCAGGGGATCAACACCGAGGGGCGAGTCGTCGTCGAGAAGCCCTTCGGCCGCGACCTCGAGTCCGCGGAAGAGCTCAACGCGATCCTCCACAACGCGTTCGACGAGATGGCCGTCTACCGGATCGACCACTTCCTCGGGAAGGAGTCGGTCGAGAACCTGCTCGTGTTCCGCTTCGCGAACTCGTTGCTCGAGCCCGTGTGGAACAACCACTACATCAACTCGGTCCAGATCACGATGGCCGAGGGGTTCGGCGTCGAGGGAAGGGGCAAGTTCTACGAAGAGGTCGGTGCGCTCCGCGACGTCGTGCAGAACCACCTCCTGCAGGTGATGGCGCTCCTCGCGATGGATCCGCCTGTCGACGCGAGCGCGCAGAGCCTTTCGGACGAGAAGGTGAAGCTGTTCAAGCAGGTGCGTGCTGTCGATCCGTCCGAAGCGGTGCGCGGCCAGTTCCGCGGCTATGTGGACGAGGACGGCGTGCACGCGGGCTCTGACACCGAGACGTTCGTCGCGTTGCGACTCTGGATCGACTCGTGGCGCTGGGCAGGCGTGCCCTTCCTCATCCGCACCGGCAAGGCGCTTGCGGGAACGGCGCTCGAGGCGGTCGTCGAGTTCAAGCCGCCGCCGCGTTTGTTCTTCAAGCAGCCCGGCATGCCGATGCCCGACCCCAACCACCTGCGGTTCCGGCTCGGCAAGAACGACGGCATCACGTTGCATTTGCAGGCGAAGACGCCCGGTGAGCGGATGGTCACCCGCCAGGTCGATCTGCAGGTGAACTACGAGCAGGTGTTCGGCGCGAGGCAAGAGGCGTACGAGCGTCTGATCGACGATGCGATCGCAGGCGATCGCACTCGCTTCGGCCGCGAGGACAGCGTCATCGAGCAGTGGCGGATCATCGACCCGCTGCTGCGCAACCCCGACCCCGTGCACCTGTACACGAAGGGCACGTGGGGTCCCGAGGCCGCCTCGCGCCTCGCGCCGACGGGCGGCACCTGGTACGAGCCGATCTTGTAGCGCGGTCTACCCGTCCGGGAACACCCGAGCCAGCGCGGCGGCCGCCTTGTAGGCCGCCTCTGCGGGACCGATCTCGTCGGGTCGAAGCAGGTTCGCCATGATCCGCAGCACCCACTCCATGAGGGTGCGGCTGCGCATCCCGACCCGCGTGAGCTCACGCATGAGCGCTGGGCGGCCGATGATCTGGGCGAAGAGCCGGGCGACCTTGAAGTAGAGCCCGTACTCGGCGTCGAGCAGCTTTTCGTACTGCTGCACCGCCAGGCCGTCGCCGGTGGAGAGCGCTTCGTGGAGCACTTGCGCCGCGAGTCGCCCGGTCTCGTACGCGTAGTCGATGCCCTCGCCGTTGAACGGGTTGACGAAGCCGGCGGCGTCGCCGACGACGACGAACGTCGGCCCGACCTTCGGGCCCACCGAGCCGCCCATCGGCAGCCGTCCGCCCGTGGGTTCGCCGCACGCGCGATCGGCGGAGAGCTCCCAGTACGACGGCGCGGTCGCGACGTACTCGTTGAGGAGGTGCGTCGTGTTCACGCTGCGGTAGTCGCGGAACGTCGACAGCAGACCGACGCCGACGTTCACAGTGCCGTCGCCGACCGGGAAGATCCATCCGTAGCCGGGAAGCGCGTTGCCGTTGCGGTCCTTCACGTCGAGCGCGCTCTCGATCCACGGGTCCGCGTGGAGCGGGCTCTCGAAGTAGCCGCGGATCGCCATCCCCTGCGGATACGAGCGATCGCGCGACGTGCCGAGCGCCCGACCGAAGCGCGAGTTCGCACCGTCGGCCACGACGACGTACTCGGCGCGCACCTCCTCGCCGTTGACGATCGCGCCACGCACCAAGCCGCGGTCCACGAGGGGCGCGGTGGCCTCGGCGTCCTGCCAGACGGTCGCGCCCGCCTTCACTGCGTTGTCGGCGACCATCTGATCGAGGTCGCGGCGCCGCACGACGTAGCCGAACGACGGCAGGTCGGGATGGTCGGGCCACTCGAGCTCGAGGGTGATGCCGTGCGCGAGCGCCCGGAGCCCGTTGAAGCGATGGAAGTCCTCGAGCCGCTCGCCGAGCCCCATGTCGCGCAGCTGGCGCACCGCGCGCGGGGTCAGCCCGTCACCGCAGGTCTTCTCGCGTGGGAACGTCTTCTTCTCCACGACGAGGACGTCGTGGCCCGCGGACGCGAGCCAGTACGCCGCTGCCGCACCTGACGGGCCGCCGCCGACGACGAGCACCTGGTGACGGGTCGGAGTGTGCCGTCCGGGCGACCCGGACATCAGGACCCGCTGGCCTCGCCAGCCGCTCCCTCGACCGTGCATTGCGCCGGCACGGGATCTTGGCCCGAGAGCACGACTCGCTCGTAGCAGACGACGTCGTTGATCTCCTGGTCGGTGAGGACCTCACCCCACGCCGGCATGCCGGCCTTGCCGACGCGCTGACCGCCGGGCCGGTTGGGGTTGCCGTAGGGCTTGCCGATGTACGGCTCGGAACCCGACTTCACGAACGCGATCTGGTCGTTGATCTGGGGGAACGTCTGCAGCACCGAGCCGCCGCTCAGCTGGAAGCCGATGCCGCCTGCGGAATCACCAGCACCCGTCGGGAGGTGACATGACTGGCAGTTGTTCGTGTAGAGCTCCTGACCCGACGCGAGCGGGCCCGACACGGCCTTCGTCACC
>DATKAS010000172.1:0-9899 GCA_035497855.1 Acidimicrobiales bacterium | reverse complement strand
GACGGCGATGCCGAGCTCGGCGACGTGGTCGAGGACCGTTCGGCCGAGTCACCGTTCGAGGTCGCGGCCACCGCGCTGCTTCCGGAAGAGATCGCGCGGCTGCTCGCTCCTCTCGACGAGCGCGAGCGCGAGATCCTGAAGCTCCGCTTCGGCCTGGACCGCGGCGAGCCCCGCACGCTCGAAGAGGTCGGCGAGCACTTCAACCTCACCCGTGAGCGGATCCGTCAGATCGAAGCGCGGGCGATGTCGAAGCTGCGCCACCCGTCGAGCGACACGGGCGCGCGCGACCTCCTCGCCGTCTGATCAGGCCGCGAGCTTCTCCACTCGCTTGTGGGCTGACCGCAGGCGGAACCCGTCGATGATGTCGCTGATGCCGCGCATCAGCGCGGCGATCCCGACCCAGAACACGAGGAGCACTGTGCCTCGCCACGTGGAGACCGTCTGGTTGTCAGGCGAGATCGCCCACAGGCCGAGGAGCACCATCGCGATGCCGGCGATCAGCTGGAGCCACCACATGTCGTACGCGTCGCGCGTGCCGATCGACACGACGATGTCGATGATCCCGTAGAAGAGCAGCAGCCAGCCGATGATCGCGGCGAGCACGAGGAACGTCTCGCCGGGCCAGATCAGGGCGATCGTCCCGGCGATGATCGAGACGATGCCGATCAAGATGTAGAGCCACTTCCATCCGGGCGACACCGCGGCGACGGCGAGCTCCATGATCCCGCCGACGATGAAGCCGATGCCGAAGAAGACGGCGATCGCCCAGACCGTGGCCATGTTGAACGAGAGGACCACGAAGGCGAACAGCACCCACGCGATGCCAGCGGCGAGGAACCAACCCCATCCACCGGTGAGCTCCTTCGCATCCTCGACGACGGCCTCTGCACTCACACTGAACCTCCTGTGACGGCCCCCTCCGCTCCGATTATCGCCTGCTCCGGGACGCGCTGCCCGGATGGGAACATCCCCCCTCGATCTCTAGGGTGCGGGCATGTGTGGTGGCGTGACCAGCTCAGCATCCGAGCAGCGCCCGACCGCTGAGCTTCGCACGAGCCCGGCGATCGAGCTCCGAAACGTCAGCAAGTGGTTCTCGACCACGGCCGGGAAGGTCGTTGCTCTCGAGTCCGTCGACCTCACTGTCGAACCCGCCGAGTTCGTCGTCGTGCTCGGTCCCTCAGGCAGCGGCAAAACCACTCTGCTCAACCTCATCGGCGCGCTCGACACGCCGTCAGAAGGAGTCATCGAGGTGGCGCGTCGTCGCCTCACCAGCGCCTCAAAGGGTGAGCTCTTCGAGCATCGCAGGCGCACGGTGAGCTTCGTGTTCCAGGCCTTCAATCTGTTCCCAGAGCTCACGGCCGTCGAGAACGTTCGATTCGGCGCCGAGATCGCGACGGCGAGAGATGCGGCAGAGGTGGCTGAGAAGCATCTCGCCGATGTCGGGCTGGGAACCCGGTTGCGCGCATATCCGCACGAGCTGTCCGGCGGCGAGCAGCAACGCGTCGCGATCGCCCGGGCTCTGGCAACGGGGAATCCGGTCCTCTTGGCCGACGAACCAACCGGCGAGCTCGACTTCAGGACAGGCGTGCAGATCCTGTCCTTGCTGCGAGCCCAGTGCGCAGGCGGGCGGACGCTCCTGGTCGTCACCCACAACCGAGAGATCGCGCGCATCGCCGATCGGATCGTCGAGCTCAGCAACGGACGGATCCTCTCTGCGGAGCCTCCTGAGGGAGGCCCGGTACCCGTCGATGCGTTGCGCTGGTGAGCGATGGGACTGCTGTTCTGGGTCCGATGGTCGTGGCGCGATCTTCGCCGACGAGCGACGCAAGTCTTCGCGATCGCGGCGATCCTCGGCCTCGGTTCGGCGATCTACTCCGGTCTGACCTCGACTTCGTCCTGGAGACGGGCGTCGCTCGATGCGTCGCTCGAAGCCCTCGCGATCCACGACATTCGGGTCGAAGTGCTCGGCGACTTGGTGACGACCGCCGAGCCGCTCGTCTCGACGATCACGGCGTCAGTCGGCCCGGCGGCGACAGACATCGAGAGTCGTCTCATCGTTCGGTCACCGGTGACCGCCACCGCTCCGCCCGGCGAGCTCATCCCGGCTGCCGGCGAAGTCGTCGGAGTCGACCTGTCTTCGCCACCAGCCGTCGACCGCTGGACCGTCGTCACCGGACGCGATCTCCAGGCGTCGGACACCGGGAGCGCCGTCGCGCTCCTGGACCTTCACTTCGCCCGCGCACACGACCTCCCTGACACAGGAACGTTGGACGTCGGCGGACAGACCGTCGAATACGTCGGGCTTGCACTGTCACCCGACTACCTGAACCTCACGACGACGTCGGGTGAAGTGGTCCAAGGCCAGTCGAGTCGGGCCGTGTTGTACACGTCCCTCCCGTTCGCCCGCGAGCTCCGCGGGACGACCGACGGGCTGAACGACGTGGTGCTGCGAGTTCGCGAAGGCACCGACGTCGATGCCGTCGCGTCGACACTCGCCCACGACCTCGGCACCCAGGTCGCAGGCGTACCTCTCGACGTGACGACTCGCTCTGCGGATCGGTCTCTCGTGGCGATGTACGACGAGATCGACAGCGAACAGCGAGTCTTCGAGGTCTTCGCCCTGCTCGTGCTGGGCGGCGCTGCCTTTGCCGCGTTCGGTCTGATCAAGCGCGTCGTCGAGGCACAGCGCCGTGACATCGGGATCGCGATGTCGCTCGGGCTCGCTCGCCCGCGAATCGCCTTGAGGACGCTGCTGTTCGCGCTCGAGGTGACCTTCCTCGGCGTCGTGCTCGGCGTCGTCGCCGGGCTCGCCATCAGCCATTGGGTGCTCGCGATCATCCAGTCTCGCCTCCCGTTGCCCGTATGGGAGACACCGTTCCAGCTCGGGGCCTTCGCTCGGGCGGGCATCGCCACCCTCACCGTCCCCCTCGTCGCGAGCGCGATCCCGATCGTGCGTGCCGTCCGCGCGAAGCCCGTCGACGCGTTCCTCCCTCCCAACCTGCGTGAGGGCAAGCACGGCCTCAGTGGCCTCACGCGACGTTTGAGACTGCCCGGGACGATGCTGCTCCAAGCACCTCTGCGACGCATCCTCCGCTCTCCGATGCGGTCGGTCGTCACGATCCTCGCGGTGGCCTTCGTCATGGCACCACTGCTCGCCGCCCTCGGCGCGAGCGACTCGGCAGAAGCAACGATGCAGGCGGGCGACCGCATCGTCGCGGGTACGGGTTCCGACCGGCTCCTCGTCAGTCTGCTCGGCTATCAACCAGAAGCCTCGGAGGTGATCCAGCAGATCTCGGCGATGCCCGGCGTCGACCACGTCGCCCTCGGCCTCGACACCGGCGGCTACATCGAGGCGAAAGGCCAGGAGCTCGGCATCTCGGTCAGCATGGTCGACCTGTCTGATCCCCTTGCGGCTCCGCCGGCTGTCGCGATGGCGCACCCGGCCTCGGGCGGCCTCGTCATCTCACGCAAGGCTGCCGACGACGCAGGGGTGGGAGTCGGTGACGAGGTGACGTTCCGCCACCCCCGACGAGAGGGGACCTCCTTCGTTTGGGTCGACAGCCGGCTTCCGATACGGGCCATCCACAACAGCCCGTATCGCTTCGTCGCCTACATGGATCTCGCCGATCGCGATCTGTTCGGACTCGAAGGGTTCGTCAGCTCGCTCAAGGTCACACCGGCCCCAGGTACGTCGGCGCTCGACTTGCAGCAATCCGTCGCTGCGTTGCCCGGCATCGCATCGGCCCTCCCGACCTCCGCGGTGGCACAAACGACACGGGATCTCCTCACGACCCTCCGACGGCTCTTCCTCATCCTCGAGGCCGTCATCGCCGCACTCGCATTCCTGGTCGCTTACAACGCGACCCATGTCGCGATAGATGAACGACGACGCGAGAACGCGACCATGTTCGCGTTCGGCATACGAGTGCGCCGCGTCCTCGCGATGGAGGTCGGTGAAAGCCTGACCCTCGGTGCCCTCGGCGTGCTCGTCGGCCTCGGTTTGGGTATGGCCATGTTGGGTTGGATCCTCGACACCGTCTTCCCAGCCGCGTCTCCCGACCTCGCGGTGCTCGGGACGATCGCTCCAGCCTCGTTCGTGATCACCGTCGTCATCGCGCTCGCAGCAACCGCGGCGGCACCGCTCTTCACCGTTCGCACCCTTCGCCGCATCGACCTTCCGAGCACGCTTCGCTACGTCGAGTGAGGCGGCTCCATCTTCGAAGCGGGCCGTTAGACCCTGGCGGACGTCGTCGCTCGGCTCGACACTGACAACGGCCACACCGTTCGCTACGACACGGCCAGCACCCCGCTCTGGGCGGCAAGACCTACACGCTGGCAGGCGGCGGGAGGCTCGAACCAGCCTGAAGACGGGATGCGCCTCTTCTGGCGGAGGTGGACGGGAATCGAACCCGCCGGACGGGGAGCGCCCGTCCCAGCCGCTTTGAAGGCGGTGGAGCCCACCAGGTGCCCGGACACCTCCGCCGCCGACCCTACAGACACGGCGATGAGCAGGCGTTAGGGTCGCGGCCATGAAGAAGATCCTCGTGCTGCTCGTGCTCGTCGGCCTCGTCGCGCTCGCCGCCAAGAAGGTGCGCACGGTCTGAGCCGACCGTTGAGCTGACCGACCGGGCGCGCTTGCGCTCCACAAGGTCTTTCATGTAGTTTCACTCACCACTCCCCTCGTGATGATGCTTCGCGTCCCGAGGGAGCTCACGTGCTCGTCGCTTGCTGGTCCGCCAAGGGCGGCAGTGGCACCACTGTGGTTGCCGCCGCCTTGGCTCTTTCGTTCGCCCGCACACCGAGCGGGGCGGTGCTCGCCGACTTCGCCGGCGACGCGCCGTGCGTCCTCGGCGTCCCCGAGCCCGACGGCCCGGGCCTGAGCGAGTGGCTCGACGCCGGAGCCGGTGTCCCAGCCGACGCGCTGACCCGCATCGAGATCGACGCCGCTCCCGGCCTCGCGCTCCTCCCCCGCGGCGCGGCCAGCGCAGACGCGAGCACACGCGCCGACGTCCTCGCGTCGCTGCTGCTCGACGACGGGCGCACGGTGATCGCGGACTGCGGGGTCGGGCCCATGGGCGCGGCGCGGGCCATCGCGGCAGCAGCGTCGGTCTCGTTGCTCGTCGTGCGACCGTGCTACGTCGCGCTCCGCCGCGCGCTCGCCGCGCCATTGCGACCGTCGGGGGTCATCCTCGTGAACGAGCCGGGCCGAGCCCTCGGCGCGGGCGACGTCGAAGACGTGCTCGGCGTGCCCGTCCGAGCGGAGGTCGCAGTCGAGGCGTCTGTCGCGCGAGCAGTCGATGCCGGCCTGCTCGCGAGCCGCCTCCCTCGGTCGCTCGAGCGCGCGTTGCGGCGAGCGGCATGAGCACTTCGGCGGACGTGGAGGCGCGCCTCCACAACGAGCTGCTCGAGCGCGCTCGTTCGGGAGATCGCGCACCGACGCGCGCCATGATCGTCGAGCTCGCACGGCGGGAGGCGCCCCTGCTCGGCGCCGGCGAGCTCGACACCATCGTGCGGCACGTTGCTGCGCGCACCGCAGGTCTGGGGCCGCTCGAGGCGCTGCTCACCGATCCCACGATCACCGAGGTGATGGTGAACGCGGCCGCGGGCGTATGGGTCGAGCGCGCGGGCCGGCTCACCCGCACCGATCTCGTGCTCGACCACGCCACCGTGGGCCACGTGATCGAGCGCGTGGTCGCGCCGCTCGGCCTCCGAGTCGATCGCTCCAGCCCTCTCGTCGACGCGCGGCTGCCCGACGGGTCGCGGGTCAACGCCGTCGTGCCACCGGTCGCGATCGACGGCCCGTGCCTCACGATCCGCCGGTTCGGGGCACGCACGCTCGCACTCGAAGAATTCGGCTCGAGCGATGTCGCCGATCTGCTGCGAGCGTCCGTCATCGCTCGCCGCAACATGCTGGTCACGGGCGGCACCGGCAGCGGAAAGACAACACTGCTCAACAGCCTCGCCGCGTGCCTTCCCCACGACGAGCGCATCGTCACGGTCGAAGACGCAGCCGAGCTCCGGTTGCCGAGCGATCACGTGGTGCGACTCGAGGCGAGGCCTGCGAGCGCCGAGGGCCTCGGCGCGATCACCATCCGCGACCTGGTGCGCAACGCGTTGCGCATGCGCCCGGACCGCATCGTCGTCGGCGAGGTGCGCGGCGCGGAGGCGCTCGACATGTTGCAGGCGATGAACACAGGGCACGAAGGCTCGCTCTCGACCTGTCACGCGAACAGCCCTGATGACGCGCTCAGGCGCATCGAGACGATGGTGCTGATGGGCGACGTGCAGCTGCCGCTCGCCGCGGTGCGCGAGCAGGTGCACGCCTCACTCGACCTGGTCGTCCACCTCGCGCGTCGCACCGACGGAACCCGACGCATCACTGCTGTCGCCGAGGTCGCCGAGAGCGCGCACCGCGACATGCGCACGCACCTCGTCTCAGACGGAGAGCGCGTGCTGCACCCCTTGGGTCGCTCACCGCGATGAACCTTGCTGGGCTCGCCGCGGGTTTGCTCGTCTTCACCACGATCGCGTGCGCGTCGTCAGCGTGGTCGTGCCGTGGGGGACGACGAGCACGACGCCGGTTCGATCGGGCTGCCGGCGGCAGCCGAAGTCGGCGACCGCGTGTCACGGCGCCGGCACGCGTGCGTCGCTGGGTCGCAGAGACGGGCGTCGCGATCGACGTCGACGCGGCATGGGTGGTGTGGCTCACCGCTGTGGTGGTCGGCGTCGCAGTGATCGGCGTCCTTACCGGGCCAGGTGCCGCGAGCGTGCTCGCCACGGCACTCCTCGGCGTCCCGTCGATCGCGATCGCGATGGGAATGCGGCGAGCGCGACGGCGGGTGGGATCGACCTTGCCGGGGGCACTCGACGAGATCGCGAGATCGCTTCGATCGGGTGCGTCGCTCGTGCAGGCCATCGACGACGCCGCCCGCGCGACACCTGGCGCGATCGGCGACGATCTCTACGCGGTCGTCGCCGCGCAGCGATCCGGGGTCCCGCTCGCGGCGGCACTCGCACGATGGCGCGAGCAGCGCCCGCTTGCGGGCGTCCGACTGACCGCGTCCGCGCTCGAGCTCGGGCTCACCGCGGGGGGCACACACGCTCGAGCCGTCGACGGTGTCGCGGCCACGTTGCGCGACAACCTGGCGATCGGTGCCGAGGTGCGAGCACAGGCAGCACAGGCACAGGCGTCCGCGCTCGTGATCGGGCTCGCACCGCTCGGGTTCACGGCGCTCGCGTGCCTCGCCGACCACCGCACGGCGACGTTCCTCTTCCAAACACCTGCCGGGCTGGCGTGCCTCGCGATCGGTCTGGCGCTCGACGCGCTCGGCGCCGCGTGGATGGCCCGCATCACACGCACACGCGAGTGACCGAGGTGCTGCTCGGTGGCGCATGGGCGATCCTCGTCGTCGCCTGGGCATGGCGCTCGAGACCGGCGCCCACTCGAGCACGGGTGCTCACCTCGCGGCCCGCTCGACGACGCGCGCGCCCCTCTCCGAACCCCGTCCGCCGGCTCGGTCACGCGATCCGATCTCGCCTGGGTCGCACGGCCGATCCCGCGGCCGATGCCCGCGTCGGCGCTGTCGTGCTCATCGGGTTGGTGTGCCTCCCGTTCAGCCCGCTGCTCTCGGCAACGGCCGCGATCGCGGCGTGGAGCATCGGCGCGGTACGGGTGCGACAGGGGCGTCAGCGGGCACGTGAGCGCGTCCGCGAGGGACTGCCCGAGGTCGTCGACCTGTTCGTCGTGGGTGTCGGTGCCGGGTTGAACGTGCCGCTCGCGCTGCGAGCGATCGGCCCGCTCTGCCCACCGCCGTTCGACGATGCACTGCGCGACACGGTTGCCCGCACCGACATGGGCACGCGCACCGCCGACGCGCTCGAGCGGCTCCCGGAGACGCTCGGCGAAAGCGTCCGGCCGCTGGCGAGCGCGCTCATCGCGGCCGAGCGGTACGGCGTGCCCCTCACGGCCTCGCTCGAACGGCTCGCGGACGAGGTCCGCCGCGACCGGCGTCGCCACGCCGAGGCCGCGGCGCGGCGTGTCCCCGTCAAGCTCCTCTTCCCCTTGGTGTTCTGCAGCTTGCCCGCGCTCGCGCTCCTGAGCGTCGCACCGCTCGTCGCCGGCGCGCTGCGGGCCCTTCGCACTTGATCAGGGAGAAGAGATGGACATCCAAGTCACCGCACGGGTCATGAGCTGGTGGGCCGCGCGCACCACCGGGCGATTCGGCGACTCCGGTCAGGCCACCGCGGAGTACGCGCTCGTGCTGCTCGGCGCAGCCGCGATCGCGTTGCTCATCGGCATCTGGGCGACGTCGGGAGGAGGAGCCGGCAAGGTCGGCGACCTGCTCGACGCCGTCTTCTCGGCCATCAAGAAGAACATCTCGTGACTCGCCACCGGGGCGACGGGGGCCAGGCCACGGTCGAGCTGGCCCTCGTCCTCCCGGTGTTCGTGATGCTGCTGCTGTTGGTGATCCAGGTCGGCGTGCTCGTGCGCGACCAGGTGATGGTGATCCACGCGGCCCGGGAAGGCGCGCGAGCCGCTGCGGTCACGGGCGCAAACGCGGCCGCGGCAGAGAACGCCGCGCTCGCCGCCGCGGGCCTGCCGCTCCGCAGCACCGATGTCGTCACGACACCGCCGGGCACCAAGCACGACCTCGTGCGGGTCGAGGTGCGCTACACCGACTCGACCAACGTCCCACTCGTCGGCCGGCTTCTCGGCGACGTGCACATCACCGGCACCGTGTCGATGCGGGTCGAGCCGGGCTGACCGTCTACGCGAGCACCGTGCGCAGCAGCGCGACCGCACCCGGCTTGTCGAGCGGCTCGTTGCCGTTGCCGCACTTCGGGCTCTGCACACACGACGGGCAACCGGCGTTGCACGGGCACCGCTCGACGACCGCGAGCGTGGCCTCGAGGTGACGGCGGCCCGCGCCGTAGCCGAGCTCGGCGATGCCCGCGCCCCCGGGGTAGCCGTCGTAGATCACGATCGTCGGATGGCCGGTGTCGCCCAGGAACGCGGTCGACACACCACCGACATCCCACCGATCGCAGATCGTGAACAGCGGCAAGATGCCGATGCCGGCGTGCTCGACGGCGTGCAGCGTGCCGGGCACCTCGTCGGGAGCGACACGGGCGGCGGCGAGCACCTCCTCGACAACCGTGTACCAGAACGCGCGAGTGACCAGACGAGTTGCGGGCAGGTCGAGAGGGTGACGGCCGAGCGACGCGTGCGAGCGCGCGTCACGCACGTCGTACCCGACCACCTGGCTCGTCACCTCGACAGCACCGAGATGCAAGTGCATCTTGCCGATGGAGCGATGCGCCTCGCTCTCGAGCACGTGCACGCTCGTCTCTGACCGCACCTGCGTGTACTCGTCGCCGTCCGCGGGTTCGACGATCGCCGCGCGGTCGTCGAGGTCGAGCGAGATCACGCGATAGGTCTGCCCTTGATGCAGGTAGATCGCGCCGGGATGCACTGTCTCGAACGCACGAGCGCCGTCGACGGTGCCGACGAGGCGTCCGTCCTCGTCCGCGATGCGGTACTCATCTGCCGCACCGCTGCGCAGCCCGATGCCAGGTGCCGGCGCGCCACGACCGCTCCACACCGCGCGGCGGTTGCGTAGCACGAGGCGATCACCGAGTACGAGCTCGCGCACGCCTTCGCTGAGGTCCTCGCCCCACCATCGTTCGTCCTCGAGTGACAACGGTGCCTCGTACGCAGCGCACGCCAAGTGCGGCAGCAGCACGAACGGGTTGCTGAGGTTCACGACTGCTTGCTCGGGCGGCCGCGTGAACACCTCGCGCGGGTTGCTCATGAGCCATTGGTCGAGCTGATCCGATCCGGCGACGAGAACAGCGAGGGATCGCTGGCTCGTGCGCCCGGCCCGACCGGCTTGCTGTCG